>NZ_JAXWCK010000058.1:0-30581 GCF_037349415.1 Anthropogastromicrobium sp. | reverse complement strand
TTACTTAATAATAAGCTATAAACAAGGTTTACAGTCAAGCATTTATCAAAAAACTTTCCTCTGTTAATTACAAATCAATTCTACAATCCTTTCAAAGCGTTCTTGTGCCGGTTCTTCTCTATCTGTAAGATAACTATTCAACCTGCCACTTGTAAGCAGAATAATATAAACCGCTTTCTTATGTTCTCTCAGATAGTGTTCACTTAGCCATAAGCTGCCTTATTGATAAATAGCGGTGTACTACACCAATTTTTACACCATTTCCGTATAAATTGATGAATTAAGATACACCCAGATAAAAACGTCAAAGCCGCAGAACCCTTTAAAATAAGGTTCTGCGGCACTTGATAACACAAGACAAAAACCAATCGCAACTAACAAGAGTTGATTGCTTCCTTTCCACCTGGACAGGTACTGTGGCTTTTTATCTGTCCCACTAGTTCTATCAACAATAAAATTTAATCGTATCTGTAACAAAAAACTGTTTCCATCTTGCACAAATAATGAAAAACTGAGCTGAAATAAATTCCATTAACTCATTCAATCCTTCGATGCAATTTGACTTCCATTGCTTGCTACAATGCATCCCCCAGTACGGATTAACCAAATTTTTGTAGCATTCGGTGTTGGTCTGCCTTTTGATACATGAACATGAATCAGCTCCCCTTCCTCATTCGACCAAAAATATACAATGTATCCGCTCACATATGGATACATCATATCAAAACACTCCTTTCTTTTTTTGTGCAAGTGAATCCCCGTTAGTTCACAAAACGTCATATTTCTAATTTTGATTATACACAGCAAGACATGCGTTTGCAAGAGCAATAACACCTATGAAAAAAATTTGCTACTCACACAAAAAAAGAGGACACGCGCCTTTTGGCGCATGCCCTCTAACTATCTACATTATCTATTATTTTTTTATCCTTCAATTGCGATATGCTTCTTCTCTTCTACTGCTGGCTTTGCTTCCTTCTTTGCAACAGTTACCGTCAGCATACCATGCTCAAAGTGAGCCTTGATATCATCTTCGGTTGTATCCTTGCCAACATAATAGCTTCTCTGGCAGGAGCCTGCATAACGCTCTCTTCTTAAGTACTTGCCACTCTTCTTATCCTTCTCGTCCTCGTCAAGACCCTTCTCGGCGCTGACTACCAGATAACCATCCCTAAGCTCAACCTGTACTTCATCTTTCTTGAAGCCCGGAAGATCAATCTCAACCTCATACTTATCGTCGAATTCCTTGATATCGGTCTTCATCAGGTTTGCTACATGATGTCCGTACAGCTTACGCTCTGCGTTTTTCTCTGCTCTGTCATCTATAAATGGAAATTCAAAGAAATCATCAAAGAAATTATCACTAAAAATGCTCGGTACTAACATAATCAAAATCTCCTTTCAAATCACTCATCATTATTTTTCCAGTTTATTTTTCATCCACAGCTTTGCTGTTTCCAAACTCCAGATTGGAAGTTCCTTGGAGAACCTGGAACATTCAACTTTTTGTTCCTTTTGTTCTCTCTGTACCCCTCTCTTTTGTTCTAGCTGTACTATAGCACGTATTATTAGCAATGTCAAGAGTTGAGTGCTAATTTTTTGTGAAAATTTTGTGAACTAAGCCACAGGGACAGTAAAAAAGCCATTTTACCTGTCCCCACTGGTTTGCTTTATTCAATTCCTTTTACAATATAATCCTGATCCTCAACGGCCTTTTTGAGTACATCGTCTGCTACATCACTGCTTAATGTCACAACTGCTGTGCCTGCCTCGTAGCTGACTTCTGCGCTTTCTACACCATCAATTGCCTCAAGTACTTTCTTTACACGCTTCTCGCAGTGTCCACACATCATTCCTTCGATTTTCATTGTCTTTGTCATAGTTTTTTCTTCCTTTCCCTGCCCATCCATTGCACCTGAAAATTCATCTGGTGTTTCTTTCTTTTCGATCAGGCAGCCTTCAATTATATGTTTTTTTCTTTTTCTGTCATGACTTGCGTCATGCAGACGGCAGAAATTAAGCCGCAGTGCATTTGATACAACGCAAAAGCTTGAAAGACTCATTGCTGCTGCACCAAACATCGGATTTAATAGCAGTCCCCAGTGCGCATACACACCTGCTGCAAGCGGGATTCCGATGATATTGTATATAAATGCCCAGAAGAGGTTCTCGTGAATATTGCGAAGTGATGCACGGCTTAAGCGAACTGCTGCTGCCACATCAGTTAAGTTACTCTTCATCAGCACAACATCAGCTGCATCAATTGCGACATCTGCACCTGCTCCTATTGCAATTCCTATATCGGCGCGCGTCAGTGCCGGTGCATCGTTGATGCCATCACCTACCATTGCTGTCTTTCCCTTTTCTTTAAGAGCACGAATCACCTGCTCTTTTCCTTCTGGGAGAACTCCTGCGATTACCTCGTCTACACCAGCCTGTGCACCAATCGCACGGGCTGTGCGCTCATTATCGCCAGTCAGCATAACAACACGGATACCCATATTTTGAAGCTCATGGATGGCCTTCGGGCTATCCTCTTTGATCGTATCGGCCACCGCAATGATTCCTAAAAACTTCTTATCTTTGGCAAATAAAAGCGGTGTCTTTCCACTCTCAGCAAGCAAAGCAGCCCTTTGTCTGTCAGCCTTTGATATGGTTACTCTACCAGAGATAAACGATACACTTCCGCCAATCAGATGAGAACCTTCTATCGTTCCCTCGAGTCCATTTCCCACAAGAGCAGTAAAATTATCTGCCTGCAACGAAGCAGTATCCAGACCCTTACTTTTTCCTTCCTCAACAATTGCCTTTGCAAGCGGATGCTCACTCTTTGCCTCTAATGCAAACGCAAGGCGAAGCAGCTCATCTTGTGAAATGCCATCTGCCGGAACAATATCAGTTACCTTCGGTGTTCCATTTGTAATGGTTCCTGTCTTATCAAGCGCAACAATCTGGACCTTTCCAGTCTCTTCAAGTGATACTGCTGTCTTGAACAAAATACCATTTTTCGCACCGAGTCCGTTTCCAACCATAATCGCAACAGGAGTCGCAAGTCCAAGCGCACATGGACAACTAATTACTAATACAGAAATGCCTCTTGCCAGCGCATATGCAAAGTCCTTTCCAAGAAGCAGCCAGACAAGAAGAGTCACAAGTGAAATGCTGATAACAACTGGTACAAATACACCTGAAACCTTGTCTGCCACTTTTGCGATTGGTGCCTTTGTTGCTGCCGCATCGCTGACCATCTTGATTATCTGAGAGAGCGTCGTATCATCACCTACACGTGATGCCTCACAGCGAAGATAACCAGACTGGTTAATTGTCGCTGCTGATACAAGATCGCCAGGTGCTTTATCTACAGGAATACTTTCTCCTGTCAATGCAGCCTCATTGACAGCACTATTTCCCTCAGTGACAATGCCATCCACCGGAATGCTTTCTCCCGGACGAACTGCAAAAATATCACCTTTTTTTACCTGTTCAATCGGCACAACGTTTTCTTTTCCATCTATGATCAGTGTAGCCTGCTTTGGTGCAAGCTTCATCAGACTCTTTAGGGCATCTGTTGTCTTTCCCTTTGAGCGCGCTTCAAGCATCTTTCCGACTGTGATCAGTGTAAGAATCATGGCAGCTGATTCAAAATAGAACTCGTCCATGTAGTGCATTACACCTTCCATATCTCCATGAAGCTGCGCATCTGTCATCAAAAACAGTGCAATGACACTCCATACAAATGATGCCATTGAACCAAGTGCAACAAGTGTATCCATGTTTGGTGCACGATGCCATAAGCTCTTAAATCCGCTGATAAAAAACTTCTGATTAATGACCATAACGATTGCTGCTAAAATCATCTGCAAAAGTCCCATCGCAACATGATTTCCTTCAAACCATGATGGAAGCGGCCATCCCCACATCATATGCCCCATTGAAAAATACATCAAAACTGCCAGAAAACCAATTGAAGCGATCAGGCGTTTCTTTAACACTGGTGTCTCTTTGTCCTTCAATGCATCCTCCTCTGCCGCATGATTTGTCGATGCATTTCTTGTGTCAGAAGCACCCTTTAACGATGCTCCATATCCAGCCGCCTCAACCGCCGCAATAATGCTGTCCGGACTGGCGCTGCCCTCAACTCCCATTGAGTTTGTCAATAGGCTGACGGAACAAGTGCTTACGCCTGGTACCTTTGAGACGGCTTTTTCAACTCTGCTGCTGCAGGCAGCACAGCTCATGCCTGTCACATTGTATTGTTCCATAAACATGCCCCTTTCTTTTGTAGTACTAGTTCTTAAATTCCCAACTAACACTACTTCATTAATTTTTTGAGTGTCCCCATCAGCTCATCGATGACCTCATCCTTACCCTCACGGATGTCTCTTGCCACACAATTGCGGATGTGATTTTCCAAAAGCTCACGGTTAAAAGCGCTAAGCGCAGCGCTGACTGCAGCTGACTGAATCAAAATGTCGTTGCAATAAGCGTCCTGCTCTAACATCGACTGCAAACCGCGCACCTGACCTTCAATTCTGCGCAAGCGATTTTGGAGAAGCTTTTTTTGATCCTCATCTCGCTGTGTGTGCTTACAGTTGGGACAGACAGGCTGTTCATTATATTCCATACACATAAAACCCTCCCTATATTTTTATATACCCCAAGGGGGTACTTTGTTGAAGTAACTTTACTATATACCCCTGTAGGGTATTTGTCAAGTGGTTTTTCTTTTTTTGCCACCCGGAAGTTTTACGAAGGCGGTTAGCCGATTGTTTTGTCGGTCTCTCTTTTCCGTAACCTGCTTGCAAAGTACAACTTGTAAAACAATATGAACTTTTGTATACTACAAGAAAAAGCCTGACTCTACAACTAGAATCAGACTGCCAAATTTATATGAAAGGACTCCTACAATATTTATGGAAAAACTGATTTGCTTTCAAATTGAAAATACAAGAGAAATTGAACGTCTCGCTTCTAATATGAAGATACGAGTGATTAAGGCAGATGCTTCTATCTACAATGAAACGTTAGATAATATCGTTAATGGAAAAATTAGCTCTGTTAATAGCACTTCCTCTTCCTCTATTTCTCCTTTAGTTGCCGATAACCAACTGCCCTCTGACAGCATCCTTATTTTCTGTGACCTAAGCGAAAAACACTTAAATCGTATGCTTTTCGAATTAAAAAGCCGCAAAGTCCAAATCGATTTAAAGGCAATTTTTACGCCTACTAATCGAAAGTGGACTTTGCGGCAGCTGCATGATGAACTTAAACGTGAGCGCGCATCATTTACTTAATCACAGCGTTCCCCCTTACTCAACCACAAGTTCCATGACTACATTTTCGCTGCCTTCTGGCAGATCACGCTCTGGTGTCATCTCAAGATATGGCAGTCCATTCTTGGCCCAGTGTACACGACGGATTCCTGGCTGGCGAAATAGTGTTTTGTCGTTTTCATCATGTGGAATAGCATGATAAATCATCAAATCATCTCCTGTGTCTGGATCTTTAACAAAATTGTTGTGGCCTGGTCCATATTCACCCGGCACACTTTCTTTTGTCAAAAGCGGATAGCTAAGCCATGTCCAGTTTTCTTCCTGCAGCAAATCTGCGCCGCTCTTTGCATGAAGCAAACCAACATCATACAGATCACCCATGCTAGTAGAAGATCCAGAAATTGTTACAAAAAGATCATCACCGCGGCGAAGCAAATATGGACCTTCGTCTACTGGCGTCTCATAACGATCCCAGCCATACATTGGGCGCACAACACAATGCGGATCGCTTGTCAGCTGCCATGGCTTTTTCGGATCGATTGTTGCGATATAAACGTCGGCTGTTCCTGCCTCAAAATGTTTATCGTCTGCACCGTAGTGAATCTTACGATCAGACCACATCACATAATCTCTTCCATTATCACGAAACCATGTCATATCAAGTGAAATGCCGCCCTCGGTCAGATCGGAGCCATCTATCTTTACACACTTTCTAGGTGCTTCCCATGAATTAGGATCTGCTGGATCACCATTACAGCGAAGAATAACTGATTTTACATGAATCCACTGTCCATTCTCACAGAGAGAAGTAAATAGATATAACACACCATCAATCTCATGAAGCTCTGCTGCCCAAGTTCCTACAAAATGAAGACCATTTTCTAATGGAATACGATAGATGACGGTCGGTTCAGCATCAAAGGTTCCTTCTATTGTATCTGCAATGCGAAGCTGAATGTTATGTGTGCCTGATGACGAAAGATAATATTTTCCATGATATTCAGTCACGCACGGATCAGACATTCCATTAAATTCAACAAGCTCATCAGGAAGAAATCTAAGCGGCAGTGGAAATTTCCAGCGTTTCTGCAAAACAGTTCCCGGAATTTTCCAGGTTCCAGGTTTTGACACATCCACCTTGTTTAATGCTTCCTTGTCCCACGCTACTTTCTTTTCATGCGTAGAACCATCACTATAAACACAGGTTGCCTTTGGTGCACAATCCCCAAAAGGCTCTAATGACATTCCAAGCGGCCAGCTTTCGTGCACCGGGTTCGTTTTTACATAATGAATATCAGCAAAATAATCACATAACACCTGTTTTTCCGCTTCTGTGATCTCAATCACATTTCCCGGGACACAACCTTCTATTCCAAAATCATCCTTATACTGTAGTTCAAACCGTGTTTTTGCGCATGCTTCACACTTTTCTATTTTTTTCAAATCATTTGTGCGTGCAAAAAAACTTCCTGATGCTGTCTCCCATTCTACATAATACGTTTCATTTTCCTTATTATAACTGCAGCGTGGTCTGCTAATTTCTTCTTCAGACAGTTTCACAAAAACAGGTTCACTGTAATTAACAAGATCTGTTGATGTAAATACCATCATGCAGCCAATATTCTTTGAATCAGGTGCATTTTGATTGCGTCTAACAGCCAGCACATAAAATATGCCATCCTTACCGCAGCAGATCCAAGGATCCACTAACGTCTTTGTAACTCCGACAAACTCATCTTCCTCAAAAGAAGCCTTTGCAAATAAGATGCCTGTATTATTTCGAAGCGGTATAAAATTCTTTCCATCCTCACTGAGTGCCAGATGCATTGCCTGCTCCCAGTCACAATTATATCCAACATGTCCAGGATAATTAAAATCTGGGTAACACCCTTCCCCTTTTTTCGTATATGCAAGTAAATATGCCATCTTGTCTCCCTCTCTCAAATGTTGTTTTGTTTTTGTCATTATCCCTTAATTCCGGAAGAAACCTGTCCGGCAACGAAATATTTTTGTCCAAAGATGTAAAGAATAAGCATTGGAAGCATTGATACGGTTGCCGCAGTGAATGCCAGACTATACTCAGAAGTACGATCTCCTATAAAAATAGCAAGACCATTTGACAATGTACGCATCGTGGATGCATTTGCCACGATCAATGGCCAAAGCAGGTCATTCCAGCAGTTATTGATTCCAAGAAGAAGCATTGTGATCATTGTTGGCTTTACAAGAGGCAGCATAATCTTCCAGAAAATGCCAAATTCACCAAGTCCGTCAATACGCGCCGCATCCTCAAGCTCCTTAGGAAGCTCCTGAAATGCTGCTCTACATAGGAATATCCAATACGCTGATGCAACCTTTGGAATAATCAGACCCCAGTAGGTATTGAGCCACTTTAAATAATAAACTTCCAAATATAGTGGAACCATGATTACCTGAAATGGAATCATCATCGTTGCCAAAAACAGAAGAAATAATAAATTTTTTCCCTTAAAATTAAAACGTGCAAATGCATATCCTGCTAATGCATTGATAAACATAGAAGGAATTGTACAGCCCACTGCATAGATGACTGTATTTTTTGTCAATGTCAGAAAATCAATTCTTGTCATGACTGTTTTCCAGTTTTCAAGCAAATGGTTTGCCTGTGGAAAAAACTTCGGCGGATATTGCATAACCTCTGTATCACTCTTGAATGAGCCAAGACACATCCAAACAAGCGGTGCCAACAGCAAAAATGCAAATACACACAGGACAACAAAGACTGGAAAATATTTAATGCCGTTTTTTATCTGTAAATCAAGCGGCTTTTTATTTGTAATTAATTCCTGATTTTTCATCTTTTCTACCATGCCTTTCCAAGTTTTATTATCTTAGTCATCTGATGTCTTGTTCATAATGGTATACATGATAACAGTAATAATCATGATAAAACCAAACAAAACCTCACTCATCGCTGTTGCATATCCAGTCTTATCCAATGACTTGAACGCTGTATCATAGATATAAACAACAAGTGTGGTGGTAGAACGGCTTGGACCTCCGCCCGTCAATGTGTACACGATATCGAACATCTGCAGAGAGCCAATAATACGTGTCATAAGCAAAAACCAGAAGGATGGCATAATGCCCGGCAGAGTAACATGGAAAAACTGGCTTAGTTTTCCTGCTCCGTCAATTGCGGATGCTTCATATAAGGACTCTGGGATATTCTGAATTGCTGCCACAAGAATAATCGTTGAAATACCAAAAGTCTTCCAGATCGCAACAAATACTACTACAAAAATAGCAGAACTCGCATTATTAAGCAAATTGATATCAGAAAATCCAAGAAGCTTTAACCAATATGTGAAAATACCAATATTTGAATGAAGAACAAGCTGCCATGTAACACCTACTGTTACTGCCGATGCAATAACTGGAAGAAAATAGATACTTCTAAAAATCTTATTCTTACGTGTATTCTTTGCCAAAAGCGCAGACAGCACAACACCTATTATCATCTGCAGCGGAATCTCTGCTACGGTATATTTTAATGTAATGCCAACGCTCTGCCAGAAACGTCTGTCACCGACAATCTTTTTATAATTATCGAATCCAATAAACTCGGCAGCTGATAAATCAACACCCATCTTCTGAGTACTGATATAAAATGATGCAATCAATGGAATAATGCAAAATGCAATTATTAAAATCGCTGCCGGTGCTATAAACAGATATGCTGTTCTCTCACGCCTTTTCTCAATAGATATGTTTTTCTTTTTTCCAGTTGCGGTCATGATACTGCTCTCCCTTCTAACTCTGATGCAACGCTCCCCGATTTTGATAAAAAGTGGGGATACCGGATCATTCCGGCATCCCCACGCCTCCTGTCACCCAATCGTACCGTTTATATCGAATCAATCATAATAGTCAGCAATATAATCCTCTAAATCTGCCTGATAATCAGCAAAGAAATCCTGAACATCATCATAAGTCGGATCAGTTGGTCCATTAAATACCCAATCTTCTACATAGTCGCCCTGGCAGCTTGCTGCATCGCTGTAGAACAGCGTTCCAGGTGCTGTGAACATCTGAACCTGAGCAGTCTCACTTGGTGTCAAATCGACAAGAACATCAACTGCCTGATACTCCTTGCTGTTAACAGTTGGCAGATATGCATTTAAGTAGCACATGGAAATGGACCACTCGGCATTTGGTGTTACATTGCTGTAATCAACATCCTGTGTTGTCTCACATGCTTCAAGACCGGTTCCTGTCATCCACCAGTTAATAAACTCCTCTGCTGCCTTTGCTGTCTCATCAGTAGCAGATGTAGTGATCATAAAGCTTGACATATCGCCAAGTGCATATTCCTTCTGATCTTCTCCAGTAACAGTCGGTAAGCTTGCGATACCATAATTTACACCTGATGCATCAAGTGTGCCCTTAAGCCATCCACCGTTTGTCATAAGACCAATCTGACCTGCTGCCATCATAGAGTCGATATCGGTCTCCTGTGGGTTATATCCATTGTCGTACAGATTCTTCATCCAGATCATGGCATCTGCAAATGCCTGATTGTCAAGAAGATTTGCCTCGAAACCGTCCTCTTCATTTCCAGTAATCATGTAATCTGTTCCAAAACGCTGTATTACAGACTGATTCTGACCATTGTAGCAATAGAATAAACCAGAGCCATAAATCGGGTTGTCGGCGGTAGAAAGTGCACTGATCTTCTCTGCTGCCTCTGTCCACTGATCAAAGGTTGTTGGAACTTCTTCAATTCCTGCCTGTTCAAACAGATCCTTGTTGTAGTACATCATATATGTACTGATCTGGAATGGTATTGCATAAAGTGTATCGTCGTTGTAGCACATACTCAGGTATGCCTGTGAGAAATCTTCTTCCTTTAATCCTGTATTCTCCCAGATGTCATCCATAGAACGAAGGTAACTCTTGTAACGTGTAATCTCGTTTGTGCTAAGTAAAACAAGATCTGCTGCCTCTCCAGTTGGAAGGCTGGTCTGAAGCATATCACTGAAGGATGTTGTACGTGTCATCTCTACGTGTACAGTATCGCTCTCTTCATTGAACTTGTTTACAAGTGCTTCCAGCGTATCACCATCGCCGCCTGTCCAGCTGTTCCAAAATACCACGTTCGTTTTTCCATCATCAGCTGCTGCATTGGCAACGGTTGCCATTCCAGATGTCATAACCATACTCAGTGCAAGAGCAAAAGAAACCTGCTTTCTCATAAATAAAATCCTCCTTAATAATACTCTGACCGTAAAAGGGCAGACTTGTAGTGTTTTGTGCGTTTTGCACATCTTTTTTTAAAATGTTCACGTGATCATTTGTCTATGGTTCCAATTGTAATCATTTTTTACAATTTGTCAACTGGTTTTTTAGGATTTTTACGTTTTTTTTAATAATATTTTTCTGTGTCTTCAAGAAAATTCTATGCAATAAAAAGAAGGGCCATTAAGACCCCTCTAACCTCTTAAAGCGAAGTGCCCTCTTCAAGATCATATGGCACCTCTATATTCATCGGAATTTCTTTTTCCTCAATTAAATCAATAACAGCATTGGCAACACTCATTCCTATCTGATCAACATGATTATCTACTGCAGCAATGGCATCTTCATTCCAGAAGCGATACATCAAGCGGTCATATGTCATAAGACCATAATCTTTTGGCGCACGGTATCCATTCTTTTTTAAGAATTTCTGCATTGGTATGGCAAACATTTCTCCTGTACACAAAAATACTGGCTTTTCCCCCGTATTCTTCTTTAAAAACTCAAGTGCCTGCTCATTCGTATCTTTTCCATACAAAATATGATAGTCACAGCCTTGCTTTTTGGCCTCCTCCAAAAAGCCAGAGGCTCTTTGGTAATGAGGAATATTAATTTGGCCATCTTCTCCATACAAAGGCGGAACGACAAATACCTGCTTGCGATATCCATGCGCCTTTAAAAAACGCACAACATCCTTTACAGACTTATTTTCATTTACACCTACTGTATAACTTCCAGGCAGCAGCTGATAGCCGAGTATCACATACTTCATATCCAGCTTATCAAGCCAGTCTTTAAACTCATCGCCTCTGTTAACACAGTTTAAAATCATACCATCAACGCAATAGCCTTTCATCATCTCAATCAGGCGCCTTTCCTCCTGACAATCACTATCATGCGTACAAGTACAGACCATATATCCGCGTGCTCTCGCCTGACGTGTTATAGCATCGACAATCTCTGAAAAATACAAGTTTTTTATATCAGAGATAACGATCCCGATCATTTTGCTTTTTCCATTTACCAGGCTTCGCGCGATAAGATTTGGAACATACCCCATCTCCTGTGCCTTTTTCAAGATTTTCTCTCGCGTCTCTGGCTTCACATTCTCATTTCCGCTCAGTGCACGATTTACTGTAATTCGAGATACGCCGCATGCTTCCGCAACGTCCTTTGCTGTTACTGCCATTTTACTAGTCCTTTTCTTTCCCTTAGAATTTTTAGTTTAGGCTTTTCCAGTAAGCAGCCTCTCTAACTCTTCCGGCGTATCTACTACACATTTTGCGCCATGCTCAAGCAAAAATTCTCTGCCTCGAAATCCCCAGTTTACAAAAATTCCATCCATACCTGCTTCTTTTGCTGTATCTACATCTACATCGGAATCGCCAATATAAACTGCCTCTGCCGCCGTCTTTTTCAATGTCTTTAGAACTTCAAAAACGCTGTCCGGACAAGGTTTTCTTCTGATGCCTTCTCGCTCTCCAACGACAAAATCAAATGCTTTCGGAAAGTACTGACTGCAAAGCTCCTGCACGGCAAAATCTGCCTTATTTGAAACAACTGCCGTCTGGATGCCGCATTTACGCAAATCTTCTAACAGCTTTATAATTCCATCATAAGGCTTTGTGTGGTCTGCGCAGTGTATGCCATAGTGAACCTTAAAACTCTCCAGCGTCTTTTTGGTCGCTTCCTTTGATGTTCCCTTAGGCACAGCTCGCTCAATGAGTTTTCCAATGCCGTTTCCAACAAAACAGCGCACCTCTTCAAGTGTCCGCGCCGGATACCCATTTGCAGCAAGCGCTGCATTTGTGCTCTCCTTTAAATCCTCCAATGTATCAAGAATTGTTCCATCTAAATCAAATATGGCAAGTCTGTAGCTCATCCTATGATTCTTCCTTTCCGTAAGATTAATGTAATTACACGCGCTTTTTCTTCCAAAGCCCCGTGCGGTATACCACATACAAAATCACAGATGACAGTGCATTGCTGACAACGACGCTATACCAGATGCTTCGAACTCCCATATGAAGCCAATGCTCGCATACATACAGTGTTGCAAATCGAAATACCCACAGCCTCGTTGCGTCAACTGCCATCGTAACTTCCGTATGACCGCTTCCCTGAAAAAGACCGCTTGTAGAATTATAAACACCATTTGTAAAACACCATAACGCCATAATGCTAAGAAAATCTGCAGCCATAGCAATTACTTTTTCATCTGTTGAAAACAGGCCTACTATCGCCTCTGACAAAAACGGACGCGATAGAATCAATCCGCCAACAAACAAAAAGATGACACTCACACGTCTTGCAATCTTATAGCCCTTTTCAGCTCTATCAATCTGATTAGCTCCAATGTTTTGACCAACAATTGTCGCAACTGCTGAGCCAATACCGTTTGACGGCAGCGTGATAAGACCATTTACCTTGTTTCCAATTCCGTATGCTGCCATTGCTCCAGTACCATACACATAGACATTTCTGCTCATTAAAAGAAAGCCAAGCTGCATTGTACTTCCGCCGATTGCAGTCGGAAGACCAACTGTGAGAATACTCTTCATTTTGCTTTTTTCAAAGCGAAAACCCTTTAAGCGAATCCTTACACCTGTTGTATCTCTCTTTAAGATGACAAGAGAAATCATTGCCGGAACTGCCTTAGCCATAACTGTCGCAAGCGCTGCTCCTGCTGCTCCCCAGTGTATCACAATCATTAAAAGTGGGTCAAGTACAACATTAAGTAAAATTCCTGTCAGATTTAAAAACATAGGTGATACTGTATCACCCTGTGCCTGCCTAATCGCTGCAAAAATATTGACCATGTATAAAAACGGCATGTCTAAAATAACAATCCTAAGATACACATTTGCAACTTTTGCTGTCGGCTCATCTGCTCCAAGCCAGTTTACCACAGTAGGAGTAAAAATTGCAATAACTCCGGCGCAAATGATGGAAAATATCATTGCACAGACAAAGATCTGGCTTGCCATGGAGGCCGCCTCTTCTTTTTTTGATGCTCCTATAAGCTGTGCAATCAAAACAGCACCTGCCACCGTAAGTCCTGATCCAAAGTTTACCACAATTTGCTGCAGCGGCGAAACAAGATTAATTGCTGCTAATTCATTTGTTCCAAGCTGTCCGAGCCAATAAGTATCGGTCAGATTATACATAGTCTGTAAAAAACTGTTGATCACAACAGGTACTGCCAGTGCGAGAATTGCCTTTCCCATACTGCCCTGCAGGATCAGCTTAATATTTTTTTCGGTTACTTTTGCCTTTGCCATAACAGCCAGCCCTTCCTAAGTTCTATTATTCAAACCCTCTTTTAATCAAAAACGGCGCTGTTATCCGAAGACAACAGCGCACCTTTTATTTGTTTTTAACCCTTTACAGCACCTACGTTAACACCCTTTACGAAGTATTTCTGCAGGAACGGATACAGAATCATGAATGGTAAAATTGCAATGATAATTGCCGCACTCTTTACGGTATTCTCAGTTGCACCGCCGTTTGCCTGCGGAAGATCACTACCCATCATGATACTTCTTAACTTCATCTGGAAGTTATAGAGGCTAGAATCAGTAATGTACAACTTGTAATTGGTGTAATCATTCCAGTAAGCAACTGCAAACATCAGACCGATGGAAGCAAGTGCTGCCTTGGAAAGCGGAAGTACAACCTTAATAAATGTTGCCATTGGCGTACATCCATCAAGCGTTGCTGCCTCAAACAAGCTCTGCGGAATACCCTCGAAGAAGTTTCTCATCAAAACGAGGTTATAAATATTGATTGCCGGAAGAAGTACAACACCGAGCAGGTTGTTGGTTAAACCTAAATTTTTCATAACCAAGTAAGTCGGGATCATACCACCGTTGAAGATCATGGTAAACAGCAGGAAGTTTGCAAAGAATGTTCTTCCCGGCATATCCCACTGAATAAGAACATATGCACCAAGTGTGGAAAGTGCAAGACCAAGGAAGGTACCTGCCAGTGTTGTTCCAACAGAAATCAACAAAGGACGATACAGAGTCGGGTTTGACAGTACACTCGCATATCCAGCCAGACCAAACTGCTTTGGCCACAATCTCATACCATAAGCAGAGCTTAAGTCGAAGGAATCGACTAATACCTTATAAATTGGAATCAGCATGATAATGGAGATCAGAATAAAAATGATTCCATTAATTACATTAAAAAGTCTAATCTTTGGATGATCTTTCATTTGTTCTCCACCTCCTTAAACAATACCGCGTCCGTTACGAACCTTCTTACTGATATAGTTACAGATCAGTACGAGTACGCAGCCGACAAGTGACTTGAACAAACCTACTGCTGTGGTATAACCATAGTTTGGAATACCGCCGCTGTTGAAGGTCTGGTTGTAAACATATGTCTGAATAACTTCTGCCTTTTCCATAACAGCATCATTCTGTAATACAAATACGGACTCGAACAAGTTAAGAACCTTTGCTAAGTTCAGGATGATAACAGTGATGATAGTGTTTGCCAGTGCCGGCATGGTGATGTACCACATCTTCTTCCAGCGTCCTGCTCCATCAATACCAGCAGCTTCATAAATTTCCTGGCTGATACCAACAAGTGTTGCCATGATGATAATGGTCTGCCATCCTGTATCCTTCCATACGTTAATAACGAAGAATGCTGGTGTCCACCACTTTAAGCTTCCAAGGAAATAAATCTCGCTTCCTTTTTCAACCACACCGATTGAAACAAGGAAAGAGTTTACAAGACCCTGGCTTGATGGGGAAAGAATCAAACCAAAAACAGATGCTGTAACAA
The DNA here is from genome assembly GCF_037349415.1 of Anthropogastromicrobium sp. Classification (NCBI taxonomy): domain Bacteria; kingdom Bacillati; phylum Bacillota; class Clostridia; order Lachnospirales; family Lachnospiraceae; genus Anthropogastromicrobium; species Anthropogastromicrobium sp. Next base: position 15,234 of record NZ_JAXWCK010000058.1, on the reverse strand, counting down.
CCCAAGATAAGAAATGCGGCAGATAAATAATTGTCTGTGCAACCTTCTTAAAATGAACGTTTATAATCTCGTTTAATAACAGGGAAACAACTACTGCTGCAAATGTATTCAAAAGCAGCTTAGAGATACTTAAAAACAGCGTATTTTTAAATGCACGCCAGAACATTGGCTTTGAAAACAGCGTCTCAAAGTTTTTAAATCCTGTCCATACAGGATCTTTAATCAGCTTGTACTCGGTAAATGAATAAACAATACCGAACATTGGCAGATAGTAGAATACTACTACAAAGATGAATACAGGAAGGAACATCAAATAGAACCATCTGTACTTATACATCTGCTCTTTGAGTGGCTTCTTGTGTGATACAACAGTCCCGTCTGGGAGCGTTATAGTGTTCTTTTTTGCCATCGTCTTCTCCTTTTTTATTATATTTGTAAACTTAGATGCTTCGGATTTTTCCTGCATCAAAAAATGATGTCAGAAATCTCACTGTATGTGCGCTTCTTCCATCTATCTGAGAGACAAAAAAACTGCTGAGAGTCAAATTTATTGATATGCCTCCCAGCAGCTATCCGTCTGTCATACAAATCAATTATCCTGCATACGCTTTTAACTTAGTGCATGCAAGTCAGGTTTGGGACTGATTAGTTGTTCAGAGAATCAACAATCTTCTGAGACCAGTCATTTCCACCCTGCTGATCGAAGTATGCCATACCATCCTCAACGCTCATGCCCTGAGTAACAACCTTAGCAATTACTTCATTCTTAAGTGTGGTCAGATCACCGTTATACTCTGCCATCTCATCAGTAGAAACAACCAGCTGAGCCATCTTGCTGTGTTCCTGGAAAGTCTCTGCAGAAACCTTTGCTTCTTCTGCTACTGCCTCTGCCTTTGGATCGTTCTCAAGCGGAGCAACTGCAAGCATTGGATCGATGTGGTTCTTTGTGTAAACAGTTCCCTCTTTCTCTCTGTTCTCTAACATATGGAACTGGCCTTCCTCGTATTTAACACCGCAAACTTCCTCAGCTGCTGTTGACCAGTGAACACCCTCTACACCATATGTCCATAAGAACTGCATATCGCCGCCATCTAACATGCTCTCGATAAAGTATTTATATACACCCTCTGGATTTGAGCAAGCCTCAGTAATACACCAAGCCGGTGCAACACGCTCTGTATAAGCGCCAAGCTCCTCGATCGGCGGGATTGCTACAAGCTCACTGTCAAGACCATTTGCCTCAAGATTTGTCTTTAAGTTGGTTGCCCATGTTCCTGCCCAGTATGTGAATACACCAAACTTATCCTCATAGAACTTGGTACGGCAGTCAGATGTTGCATTAGTCAGAGACTCCTTATCAATGTAGCCAGCCTCGTATGCACTCTTTAATCTCTCTAAAGCAGCCTTCATGGAATCCTCTGTGAATCCATCTACCCATACGCCTTCATCATTCTTGTAGAAGCTCGGGTAAGCATCCTGATAGAACTCCGGCAGATAGTTTGTATATGGAGCCTCAGTTCCGATCAGACCTGCAGAAGATACACCATATGTATCGCCGTCAACACCATTTCCATCTGGATCGCCAGTGGTAAATGCCTCAAGCATTGCCAGATACTCATCATAAGTAGTCGGAACCTCTAATCCACAGTTATCTAACCATGCCTTCTTTACATAAGTGATGCAGCCGTTTCCTCTTGCAGGAGAAATTCCGTACAGAGAACCATCAATCTTTAAACCATCGATAACGCTCTGGTCGGTAATACGCTCCTTGAGCTCGGAGTTATCATATGCTTCTGTCATATCCCAAAGAACGCCCTCTGCTGCGTAGCTAGCGTAGTATGTAGAACCTAACAGAACAACATCCGGCCAATCGCCGCCTGCGATAGTCTGACCTAATACATCATAGTACTGGGAATGGTCTGGCTGAATGATCTGCAGGTCAATACCGGTAAGCTCTTCCCATCTTGCCTCGAACTCTGCCTGTCCGTTCTCCTGTGTGAAAACGGTACCGTCAAACATTACTGTGATCTTCTCCGGCTTTTCTACCTCATCTGCCATAACAGCTGGTGCAATGCCCATAGAAGCCATTACCATTGCAGCACTTGATGCTAGTGCCATCAGTTTTCTTTTCTCCATTTAGAAATCCTCCTTCAGATATACATCTGTTGTTTATCACAACATCTTTGTTTATCATTCTACTACGTAAACGATAAAATTACAAGTAGTTTTTTAATTTTTACTAATAAACATTTTCTTTCCTAATAAGTTTCCGTCACTTTTAATTCTTTTCTTTGTTTTTTCTGTGTTCTTAAATTGACACTTCATAATTAATTCGTTATACTGAACAAAAAGAAGGAGGATTTTTGTTATTTATGAATACAATTACAAGCACCACATTTCCTGAAGCAACAGGCATATCTGCTTCCTGCATCATGGACGCTTTACGCGAAATCGATACACGAGGAATTTCCATGCACAGCTTTCTATTCTGCAAAGATAACTGTCTTGTTGCAGAAGGCTACTATGCACCAGTAAAGAAAAACGACCTTCATCGGATGTTTTCTGTCACAAAAAGCTTCGTAAGCATCGCAATTGGATTTTTACAGGAGGAAGGCCGCCTGTCTCTTGATGATTCTATTGTAAAATTTTTCCCAGAATACGTTCCGAACACTTCCGAGGCACATCCATGGCTTCTTGCCACTACAATCCGCGACATGCTCTCCATGCGTTCCTGCCATGCTTCAACTACTTACGATAAATTCAGTTCAAAAACAGACTGGGTTAAAAGCTTTTTTACCGTAGCTCCTACACATAAGCCTGGAACTGTGTTTCACTATGATACATCTTCCTCACATACACTGTGCGCTCTTGTAGAAAAGCTGACCGGCATGAAAATGCTTGACTACCTTCGAAACAAAGTTTTAAACGAAATCGGTTTCTCAAAAGAGGCCTATTGTCTTACAGATGGTTTTGGCGTTAGTATGGGCGGTTCTGGTCTTATGGCAACCTCACGCGATTTGATGCTCTTTGCACTTTTGATCTTAAATAACGGAAAGTTAAATGGAAAACAGTATATTTCGGCTGATTATATTAAAGAATCGACCTCATTTCAGACAGCAACATGTGTCACAGGTCCCGTTCCATCTGAAAGCCAGGGTTATGGATTACAGTTTTGGATTGGTGAACATAACTCAATCGTTTGCTACGGAATGGGCGGTCAGCTTGCTATTCTTTTGCCAGAATATAACACGGCAATCGTGACAACTGCTGACACTCAAGGCTATCAGGGCGGCAATCAGGTCATCTACGATGCTATTTTTTGTCACATTCTCCCTGAGTTAGAAAAAAGGCAATCTCCATGGACACCATCTGACGAAGAAAAACTTGCTTTTGAGCAATTTATGAGTAAGCTTGCAATGCGACCGCTTAACCATAATAAAGCTGCTTCTGAGGCGTGGAACAACAAATTTGAAAATGTCAATGACATAAACACAAGTTTTTTGACAAATTTCAGGCCAATTATGTCAAGTTTTGAAGGGACATATGTAATCAAAAAGGCTTCTGACGCTGCAGAGGCACTTGATAAAAACATCATAAATAAAACAATTTGGGATGAGATTTCATTTGAGATGAGTGAGCCACTGACGCCATCATGTACTGGAAAAGTATCACTAAAGTGCCATGTTTTTCCATCCATAGTGGATTCCACTGTAGATTCCCCAGTGACTTTTGAATTTGGATTTGGTGCTTTAAAAGAAGGTACACTTAATATGACTACACATATGGGAAACCGTGCCGATGAGCCTGTGCCTGTTTCTATGCATTATGCAGCAAGCGCAGAATGGCTTAGCGAAAACATGCTTTATATCCGTGTTCACCTGCTTGATACCTCTGTTGGCTCTATCCATATTCAGGCTGTATTTGGAGAATCAGATGTTACTGTTTTCCTTCGCAAGCAGGAAGAAACGCTATTTGGAGAGTTTTCAGGTCATCTGTACGGCACTAGACAATAATATCTATCTTTTAAGCTGAATTTAAGCAAAAATAGTCCATTTACAACGGGCTTTTGCCATGTTAAAAAAAAGGCAGACTATATATTAGGGAGGGAATATATATGAAGCCTTCATCAAATACTGCCGACATGACAAAGGGCAGCCCGGTCAGACTAATTCTGACCTTCTCAATTCCTTTAATTATTGGCAACATTTTTCAGCAGTTATATAACATGGTTGATACAGTTGTAGTGGGAAATTTCGTTGGTTCTAATGCGCTTGGTGCTGTCGGTGCCTGTGGCTCAATAAGCTGGCTGTTTTTCTCACTTTCATCTGGTCTTGCCCTTGGAATCGGTATAATTGTCTCACAAAATTACGGTGCCAAACAATTCGATCAGGTTCGCGCAACTATTGCAAACTCATTCTATGTATTAATTTTTACTGCTATTGTGGTAAGCGTTGTGTGTTATCTGATTGCTCCTGCCGCACTTCGCCTCTTAAAGACTCCAGATGATATCATAGATAACTCTATCATCTACATGCGAACAACTTGCCTAGGAATTGTCGCAATCACACTCTATAATGGTGTCTCTTCAATTTTGCAGGCACTTGGCAATTCAAAAACACCACTTTACTTTCTAATCATGGCAAGCATTTGCAACGTGCTCTTAGATCTTCTCTTTGTCGTTGTATTTCATCTTGGAGTATTTGGTGTGGCATTTGCGACTATTCTTTCACAGACACTGTCTGCTGTCGTAAGCCTAATCTATGCATTTAAAAAGGTTCCATATTTTCGCATGACAAGGGAGCAGCTAAAGCCTAATTTTTCAATTATCGGCACATCATATCGACTTGGTGTTCCGATTGCACTTCAGGGCAGCATGATAGCACTCTCATGTATTGCGCTGCAGTATGTTGTCAACAGCTTTGGTTCCACTGTTGTGTCTGCTTTCACGATCACAAACCGTATTGAGCAGCTGATCAACCAGCCGTACAACTCTCTTTGCACAGCTCTCACGACATACGCTGGTCAAAATATGGGTGCCGGCAATACAGACCGTGTGAAGCTTGGCTTTAAAAAGTCCATCTATATTGCTGGAATTTTTAGTGCCATTATGATTCCTATCATGTTTATTTTCGGAAAAAATATCGCCGGTCTCTTTGTCAAAGAAACCGACGTTATTGCACTTAGCGCATCCGCACTTCGCATTACAAGTGTATGTTATTTCTTCCTTGGAATGATCTATATTCCAAGAGGTATTTTAAACGGATGCGGCGATGCTGGATTTTCCGTAATTAATGGACTGACCGAGGTGATCTGCCGTCTGCTTTTCTCCTGTGTTTTAACAAAGATACCAAAGATTGGCTTCTGGGGCATATGGATTACAACGGGATTTACTTGGCTTGTAGTATCTATCGTATGCCTGCTTCGCTATGCATCAGGAAAGTGGAAGCAAAAGGCAATTCGCTCTGAAAATTAAATTTGATACCAACCGATTGCTATGCAGTTACACTGGTATACCATGACATGCCGCAATGTGAACATCGTATTCATCACCCGAAAGTGTTCGCATCTGCGGCATTTCTGTTTTGCATCGCTCGGTGCAATACTCACATCTGGTGTGAAATGGACATCCCGATGGCGGATCTGATGGGCTCGGAATCTCGCCCACTACCACCTTCTCATTTGCATGAAATAATGCTTTTGTGTATGGGTGTGCTGGATGTTCTAAAATCTCCTTTGCCGTACCAAGCTCAACAAGATGACCCAAATACATAACACCTATACGGTCGGACAAATATGAAACGACACCAAGATCATGTGAAATGAAAAGGGATGTCAGCTTATATTTTTCCTGCAGCTCACGCATTAAATTTAAGATCTGTGCCTGCACCGAAACATCAAGTGCAGAGACAGGCTCATCTGCCACGATAAAGGAAGGCTTCATTAAAAAGGCAAGCGCAATGCTGACACGCTGGCGCTGTCCGCCAGAAAGTTCTTTGGGATATCGGTTTGCATACTCTGCATCAAGCCCAACTTCTTTTAATATTTCCTCTACCTTTGCCTTTCGCTCTTCTTTTTTCATATCCTTTCTATGAATCTTAAGCGGTTCTTCTAACAGCCAGCCAATTTTCTTTCTCGGATTAAGCGAAGAATATGGATCCTGAAAGACCATCTGAATCTCTTTTCGAAGCGGATGAAACTCCCTCTCATTCATTGAAGCAATGTCTTGTCCACGAAATAAAATTGAACCTTCGTCTGGTGTAAAAAGATGAACAAGCATATTTCCGATAGTTGATTTTCCACAGCCAGACTCTCCGACAAGGCCAAGTGTCTCTCCCTCGTAAAGCGTTAGATTAAAATTTGATACGGCAAAAACGTCTTTTCTCTTGCCGTTATGATATGTTTTCGTCACATCTTTTAGCTCAATCAATGGCTGTCTTTGTTTTATTTGTTCAGTCATGAGTATTGCCCCTTCCTGAGTCAAAATTTTTATTCCAGCATGCTACAGCGCGTCCATCTTCCTGCACTAGCGGCGGCACTTCTTTTTGGCACTTATTTGTACAGTACTCGCATCTTTCTGCAAAGCCGCAGCCTGTATTATTTCTTGCATATAGTCCAGGCACACTGCCTGGTATAGCCTTTAATGGCTTTCCGCGCTTTGTAATATCAGGAATCGCCTCTACAAGGCCTTTTGTGTATGGATGAAGCGGATTAGTTAAAATTTCATCTACCGGACCACTCTCCACAATACGTCCCGCATACATAATGTAAACACGGCTGCACAGACGGCTTACAACGCCAAGATCATGAGAAATTAAAAGAATAGCTGTATTAGTTTTTTTATTCATCTGGCGCATCAAATCCATAATCTGCGTCTGAATTGTGACATCAAGCGCAGTTGTTGGCTCATCGGCAATCAAAAGAGCTGGATTATTTATAAATGCCATTGCAATCATAACTCGCTGGCGCTGTCCACCTGATAACTGGTGAGGATAGCATTCATACAGATCTTCCACATCTGGAAGACCAACGCTTTTTAGCTGTTCTAAAACAAGGCTCTTTGCCTCTTTTTTACTTATGCTCTTTTGGTGAGTTAAAAGACATTCACGCACCTGTTTTCCTACCTTAATAAGTGGGTTAAGAGCTGTCATAGGCTCCTGAAAAATCATGGAAATACGCTTTCCTCTAATTGACGTCCACTCTTTTTTTGTCAGTTCATTTAAATCCTCTTGCCCATTTTCACCATTTAAATACATGTGCCCCATAATGCGTGTATTTGGCGGCTGAAGGCCCATCATAGAAAGCGCCGTGATGGATTTTCCGCAGCCTGACTCTCCTATCAGTGCAACCATCTCTCCTGCATCAATGTGCATATTGAAATCTGTTACCGCCGGATACCACTTTTTTTCATTTTCAAAATCCAATGAAAAATGTTCTGCCCTAAATTCAATCATTGCTCAGCCACCTCCTGGATTCCGTCTCCAATCAAATTAAAGCTCATGACAAGCAATGTAATCACAATCGCTGGCATGGCAATGTTCCATGGTGCCATAAGAAGCGTCTGCTGGGCATCTGAAAGCATCAGTCCAAGACTTGGCTTTGGCGGTGCTACACCAAGTCCTAAGTAGCTTAAACCTGCCTCTGACATGACAGCTGACGCAAATGTTAGTGATGCAGTTGCCGTCAGCTCTGAGAATAGATTTGGCAAAATATGCAAAAACATGATTCGCGGTGCAGATGCTCCCCTGACACGCTCTGCTTTTACAAAATCTGCTTCACGAAGCTTTAAAAATCCGCTTCGCGCCATACGTACAAAACGCGGAATGGACATGATTGACAATGCCAGAATCGTATTGCTTAAACCGCGTCCAAATATACACATCAGCATTAACGCGAGCAAAATCCCAGGAAATGCCATCTGTGCGTCCACGATTTTCATAATCACTTCATCGACATAACCGCCAAAATATCCAGAACAGGCACCAAGAAGTGTTCCCACAAGTCCGCCTGCTGCTACAACGACAACACCAATACCAAATGATACCTGTATACCCTTCATTATGCGGCTCATCACGTCTCGACCAAACTGATCTGTTCCCATAAGATGTGATATGCTAGGAAGCGACAGCTTTGGTGCAAGATACATTTCTTCTGGATCATATGGCAGCCAAAATAAGCTGACAACAAGCATCCCAAGCATAATAAACGCCAGAATTGCTCCTGTAAGAAAGCTTTTATTTTTTAAATATCGTTTCATGGATTGTTTTCCTTTTTATAATCTAAATAAATGAGTTCACGGGCTGCCTAAGTTATCACTGGGCTTCGAACGATGGCTTAGCCTAGGTTACTAGCCCGTGAACAATCTACTTTACTTCAGACGAATTCTCGGATCTACCAGTGAATAGATCAGATCGACGGCGAAATTGCACACCACAACAATGAGCGCTAAGTAGAAGGTCAGTCCCTGCAACAGCGGCAAATCTCTGCTTGAAATTGAGACAGATATCAGCCTTCCGATTCCCGGCATGGAAAAAACATTTTCGACGATGATGCTTCCGCCTAAGATATCTGCTGCTGTCATACCAAAAATTGTAATTACCGGAATCAGGGAATTTCTAAGCACATGACGGTACATCACCTTATTTTTTCCTAAACCTTTACTGTATGCAGTACGCACATAATCTTGCTTTCTTTGCCCGTTAACTGACACCTTAACATAACGAATCACTATTGCACTTGTACCAAGCGCTAATGAGCATGACGGCAATATAAGGCTTTTAAGCCATCCTGACGGACTTTCTGAAAATGATACAAAACCAATAGATGGAAGCCATTTTAAACCAACTGTAAAAATGCTGATTAAAAAGATTGCCATACAGAAAGACGGGATGGAAATGCTGACCTGTGAGAGCATGGAAAGCGGAAGACTATACCACTTATCTGAGTGGTCTGCCAGCCACACACCAGCCAAAACACCAATTATCAATGTCAGAATAAGTGTTATTATCGCAAGACTTCCAGTTACTTCAAGCGCATCTGATATAAGCTGTGCAACCGGCTGCTGGTAACGATATGAAACTCCAAGATCGCCTCGAAACAGTCCTGCAATCCAATCTACATAACGCACAAGTGCAGGCTTATCTAATCCCATGCTCTTATTCAGTGCCTCAATCTGCATTGGATCTGCATCTACTCCAAGAATGATATAGGCAGGATTTCCCGGCAAAATCTGAAAAACACTGAATGTAATAAAAGACACTAGCAGCAGCGTTACCAAAAGGCCCGCTACTTTTTGTATATAATAATTCATATGTCTTACTCCAAAACAGCCCGCCGAAAAAACTTTCGCCGGGCTGCCTTTCTTATATAGATTTATTCCTCGTAGTAAAGCTTGCTTAAATCAATGAAGCTTACCGGGTAGAAAGTGTAGCCCTTTAAATCGCTTCTTGTAACAGCAATGGCATTCGGATCACAGATCCATACAGCAGCAGCGTCATCTGTCAGCATCTTCTGACACTCCTTAAATAACTCAACGCGCTCCTCATCAGAAGCTGTCTTTGCTTCTTCGATCAGTTTATCGTAATCCGGATTATTATATTTCATGAAATTCTTTGCATAATCGCTTACATAACGACCTAAAATATCGTTTGGATCAAGCTTTCCTGTCAAACCAACAACTGTTGTCTGATAATCTGCATTTGTGTATACCTGCTCTAACCACTGACCCCACTCAACTGGTTCAATAGTTGCGTTGACATTGATCTGCTTTAACTGCTGTGCGATTACCTGAGCAGTATCAATATGCTTCTGATAATTAGACGGAACTGTGATTGTAATATCAAAGCCATCCTCATATCCTGCCTCTGCCATCAATTCCTTTGCCTTATCTACATCATATGTGTAGACATCTTCAAGCTCATCATTATAAAAATAAGACATTACCGGGCTGAAGTTACTATAAAGCTCTGTAGCATATCCGGCAAATACACCGTCAATAATCTGATCCTTATTAACTGCATACTCAAATGCCTGACGTACACGTAAATCATCAAATGGCGTGGCTGAGTTATTTAACGCAAATAGCTGAACCATGTTCTGCGGAGAGCTGTTTACAGTAAAGTCACCTGTTAAATAATCAGCGCTGTCTGCATAAACAATTCCTGCGTCAAGCTGTCCTGACTGCAGCGCTGTTAAAACGGCACTGTCATCACCCATGATATAAATCTGTGCCTCATCGATCTTTGGCATTCTGGATTCATCATAATAATCTTCATTTTTCTCCAGAACAACCATCTGTCCAGGAACATATTTTTCAAACACAAATGGGCCGGTTCCTACCGGAGCACTTGACTGATCCTCATATCCTTTTGGAAGTACTGCTACTCTTGTATACTGTAAAAATGCAGCATCAGCCTCAGCGAGTGTCATTTTAACTGTGTAATCATCAACGGCTTCTACTGAAGTCAGATTTTTAAATTTAGAAGAAAGAGCCTCCTCTCCGCCTAAACCGGAAAGAGATTCATAGGTATATACGACGTCCTCAGCCGAAAATGCCTTTCCATTGTGGAAGGTTACGTCGTCTCTTAAATGAAAGGTATAGGTCAATCCGTCATCGGAAATATCCCAGCTCTCGGCTAATCCCGGAATCAATGCTCCTGTCTCATCAAACAGTACAAGTCCCTCAAATACATTATGAAATACGGCCTCTGTGTCGCTTGCTGCTGAAAGCCATGGATCCAAGTTATCTGGCTCAGACTCCATATTAATGCGCACAACTGTCTTATCTGTCTCCTCTGCCGATACGCCAAACGGCATTGCTGTCACTGCCATACTCATGGTCAATGCTAATGCTGCTGTCTTACCTGTCTTTTTCATTTTTCAATTTCCTCTCTGCGCCGCTTATACAAAAGTCTGCCACGGCGGCGCTGCAGACTCTGGTCAGCGGCTCTATGCTCGCTGCCACAATTTCATTGTAGAAGATTTTTTCTTATTTGTACAGAGGTTTTTCTCACTTTTCTGTTCTAAAAGAGATACATTTTATTTGATTTCCTTTTTACCTTGTAGTATAATAGGTTTATCTGCTGTGACACAGCGAATCCAATTTTTGAGGTGACTTATGATTGTATCTACCAGAGGACGTTATGCCCTGCGTGTTATGATTGATATCGCAGAGCATCCAAATGAACCATATATTCCATTAAAATCAATTGCTGCCAGACAGGGAATTTCTGAAAAATATCTGGAAAGCATTTTAAAAATTCTTGTCCAAGAACACCTTCTTGAGGGCATGCGCGGCAAGGGCGGCGGCTATCGTCTGACTATGTCTCCCAGTGAATACACAATCGGAAGAATCCTGCGCCTTACAGAAACAAGTCTTGAACCTGTCGGCTGTATTGAATCTGGCTCAACCTCCTGCCCTAAGGCATCTGAATGCCGCACAATTGGTATGTGGATGAAACTAGGTGAAATCGTAAATGACTATCTTGACAGTATTACATTAGCAGACCTGCTTGCTCAGTGATGGGCAGGCAGGTCTTTTATTTCTTCCTTACGGTGCTTTTGCGAAGCTTTGCATATGTACCTTAAAATATTACACTTTCTCTAACCGTATCTGATCAATGCGAAGGCGTGAATTTAGGCTGTGCACACTTATTTCGTGCTGACCTTTCTCTAGTTCGCACTCCCAGACTGGTGCCCACTTCCATACATGCTCTGATGCATATTTCCATAGTGGGCGTCCGCCATACAGTTCTTTTTCTGGTACAATGACGCCATCTACTCCTACAGTATAGTGTGAACAGTCATCTCCCCACTGCCATGTATGTACCCATATACGATAATGTCCGCCCTGTGCCTTAACTATATAGTGAAGGCTTGGCGCTTCTTGTTCACTCCATGATAAGCCTTCCTTTTCGATATACATAGCAAGACCACTTTCGTTATATGCCGGGCTGTCACAATAATTCCATGAAGTTCCGTCTACGCTGTCATTTGTAGATGCAAATGCAGTTTGTGCCATTGCAGATGCTGCGTCAATTTCGATAATGCCATTTGCCTCTGTGACTGTGCTTGCCGCTTTTGCCAAGATCTGCGGCGGCGTAATCGTATCGCTGTTTTCTTCTGGACGAATTATTATATCATCTTCTTCTAGCGAATCTTTTCCTGCTGCAAGCGGAAGATATAAAACAGGGCGCGGCTCTGGTGTTACATTGCCGTACCAGTGCTCACAATATGCATCAAGATCAATATTTTTAGGAAGCATTTCGCATTCTGGATTTGACAGGACAATTCCAAGATTGCTTCTTTTATAAGCTCCATCCACAAGTTTTGCCGGACTTGTAAGCTGACAAGACAGCTGTTTTCCTGCCTCGCTCTTTTCATCGTATAAAACGGCGCGTGTGAATGAAACATATGGATCAATTGCTGTGAAGGTGAGACTGTGAAGTCCTGCTGCCAGTCCAGTAAAACAGCCTGTCAGCTTATCTACATTGTTTAGTATGTTATGTTTCCAATTCGCACGGTGCTCATCTGTTGACTGCGACTCAAACACATTCATTTCACCATTGTCTACAGATATGCCAATACGAATACGTCCCACAGAGCAAAGCGTTGGGAAACGATGAAGCTCTAATACAAAATCACCACCTTGTGTCAGATAGAACGGGCAGGACCACTGTGCACCAGGTGTCTCTGCCTCCAAAAGACTTCCCTGTGAACGGCCTAAATTAGAAATTAGCTTCCATCCGGCTGCATCCAAGCTTGATACTGCTGTACCATTTTCTGCCTCAATAACACATCTGCCGCTGTCTTCAATCGCAACATGCAAAGCTACTGCCTTAGTCAGCTTTGCATCTTCTGCATCCTTTTGTACACGAGCCTTTACATCATCGGTCTTATCGGTTACTGGAATTGTACAAACCTTTTGTGTACCGCTAAATACTACGATTTCACCGTGGCGAACAAGTGATGACTTTGCATCATTAGATGCATTTTCAGAGTGAAGTGCTTCTGAGGATTTAGTCTGTGGTATTACGCTAAAAACGAAGCGAGTTTCTTTTGTAAGTGTTCCTTCTGTTGGAAGTGCACCGACAATCTCAAGCCACTCTGGCTTTTCAATCTTATATGACAGTGCGCCGTTTTCTGCATTTGCAAGTTCAATCCATTTCGCGTTACCGTGTGTGCTGTCTGTGAAGGTGAGCTCACTTTGGTTATTCCAGCAGGTGACAATCAACTTATCTGCTGCTGCATGTAATGGCACACGGCATGATGGATACATAGATGTGCGCGGCGGTGGGAAATCCTCTGGTGTTAATATGCCATTCCACTTTCCATTACTCATAACGTGATTGTAGTAGTAGAGAAGCTTTCTGCGCGCCAGATCAAATGCATGGCTCTTATCGGTATAACGCTTTGCATCACTGTTTTTGCCCTGTCTTATGCAAAGACGGCTGCGATCTGCATAATAATACATGCCATTTGTAAAATAAGCTGCCTGCACCTTCATCAATATCATCTGGAAAAAGGCATCCTTCTCCTGCTCTGGCAAGTTCTCATAAATCTTCTCCAGCTCACTGCAAATATATTCATAACGATGCATGCGTGCTGCTGCCTCATCTCCAAATGATGTCTGTGAAAAGCAGTCATCATCCATATGCTCAAGCTTTCTTGCATTGGTAAGCTGATCAAATTCTAATAGGAGCGCTGCTGCTGCTTTTCCTGGCTGTCCTGTAAACATGCTGTCTAACCATCTTGTCAAAAAAATAGTTTCGTCAAAGGTTTCAAGATCGCGATTATCATCTCCATCTGCCTCCCATGCAAGCTTTGCGTAGAAGGAAAGCTGCTGCTCTAGTGGCTTAATTGCGCCGAAATTTGTAACCCACACCTTCTGAATGCCTTCTTTGTATGCCTTTAACAGCTCATTTCTAGTGTGAGACATTGGAATTGAGCAGATAAACAGATAGGAAGCTCCTGGCGGTGCCCAGTAGGAATTATGATAATAAATACCATTTCCGCTCTTTCTTGCCTTTTCCTTCTCACCCGGATAGCGGCGCACATAACCATAGTTGTCATTTGTCCAGATCAGTGTCAGATCTTCCGGCACCTTTAAGCCATTATCATAAAGCTCAAGCACTTCTTTGTACGGCACAAAGGTCTTCATAGGCTCGGTGTCTAATGTTTCAGAAAGAATCTCCTGTTGTGCTGCCATAACAGATTCAAGCAGCTCAATTTTAGCTTTTAGTAGTTTCTCTCCTGTCAGACCTTCAAGTGATTTTGTCTCAAAACCTGAGTCGTGGATTCCTCTCATACCAACTGTGTAGCTTACTTCAAAATCACGGTTTTGCTCTACGCTCTCGCGCCAGTACTCCTTTAAGATTTCACGGTTTCTGCCTGGAATAGAAAAATCATATTCCACATCGGTATAGCCCTTCTTTGCAAGCCACGGCTTCCACTCGCGATTATTGCTTCTCATCAGCATATCACAGTGAGACGTTCCGACAACTATGCCCATGCGGTTTGCAAGCGCACCGTTTTCCTGTTTTAGATTAAAGGAATTGACATGCATTGCCGGCCAGATATAATTGAGCTTTAAGCGAAGCAGCAGTTCAAAAATCTTTTCATATGTCTTTACACCGATGGTCGTTTCACCCATATAGCGCCATACCCAGTGCTCTAACTCTTCCTCGTCGTTGATAAAAATTCCTCTGTACTCAACAGACGGATAATCCACCTTGCAATAACCATTTTCAATTACAGCTTCACTTCTACGGCGCACCGGCACATCGGCAAAGAAATACCATGGTGATACACCAAGCCATTCACAGAAATCATAAATGCCATAAATTGTACCTCGGCGGTCTGTTCCTACAATTAAAAGCTCTCCGTCCTTTTCCTGAATCAAAAATGCTTCCTTACGGTACGTGCCATCCTCTGCCCGAAGTTTTGAAATATCTGCCTTTTCATCTAACTCTGGCAGATTGCCCACTGTTCCGACAAGGATACGAATAATGCCTCCTGCTGTCACGCTGCAGTCAAGTGTACGAATTAAATCGCGCCGCAGATTCACAAGTGCAATCTTGACTGCTTCGCTCTCACTAGAGCTAAATACCAGTTCAACCTTGCTGTATTCTCTGATTACCATTGTTTTTCCTCCGTTTTTATGACAATTCAAAGTTTTACAAAGATTTGACATACTCCCACGGTTAAAACCGTGGGATTCCTTAGATTCTGGCAGCATCA
>NZ_JAXWCK010000057.1:0-80650 GCF_037349415.1 Anthropogastromicrobium sp. | reverse complement strand
CGGCCATGCGCTAGAAAAGGCAGAAAAGAAAGAGGCCGGCTGTACAGAAAGCGGATATGAGGCATACTGGAAGTGCAAAAACTGTGCGAAGCTGTTTTCAGATGAAGCCGGAACACATGAAATCAGTAACCCGGTAGAGATAAATGCCAGTGGTCATGACCTTAAAAAGGTAGAAAAGAAAGCACCGACCTGTACAGAAATCGGTTGGGAGGCATATGATACCTGTTCTCACTGCAACTATACCACATATGTGGAACTGCCAAAGTTGAATCATGACTTAGAACATCATGAAGCGAAAGCCGCAACCTGTACAGAAATCGGATGGGAAGCTTATGATACATGTAAGCGAGAAGGCTGTACCTACAGCACTTATAAGGAGATTGCAGCATTGAATCATGACTTAGAACATCATGAAGCGAAGGCCGCAACCTGCACAGAAATAGGCTGGGAGGCTTATGATACTTGTAAGCGAGAAGGTTGCAATTACACTACCTACAAGGAATTGCCAGCATTAGGTCATGAAGACAGCAACAACGATCATCTCTGCGATGCTTGCAGCACGAAAATTATTGATCATAGTTATGAAAGCAAAATAGCAAGAGAAGCGACCACAACTTACACAGGAATCAGAATATATACATGTACGAAGTGTGGACACTCTTATACGGAGGAGCTTGCAAAGCTGCCAAGTCAAACTAATCAAGCTGATCAGACAAATCAAATTGAACCAGCTAATAATGGCAACGAAAAAGATTTCATAGGAACTGTGACGAGTGTATTTTTAAATGTAACTGATTTTGCGGCAAAGAACTTTAGAATATCATTTTGGCTGATGATTCAGATGCTTTTAAAAGCAGTAATGCAACTTTGGTAATTACAGTTTTTGGAATAGGTATTCCATGAACAGTAACCTTTGCAACAGAAAACCGGGGAAATATCCCCGGTTTTTCTTGTAAAGAACAGCTTGCCATGGTAAACTGATAACAAAAATAAATAAAAGACAGAGGAGGCGGAAAATGGGAATTTTTTTGAATAGTGCAGCTCCGTATTCTTTGTACGAAAGCGAAGTCAAAAAGCCATATTTTGTAGATAAAAGTTTGATGCTGGAAGAATTATTTTTGCCAGCAGAAACAGGAAATTCGCATATTTGTATCACAAGACCAAGACGTTTTGGAAAAACTGTGATGGCAAACATGGTCAGTGCATTTTTTAGTCGTGGAGTAGACTCAACAGAAATTTTTTCTAAGCTAAAAATAGCTGAGAGTACAGGCTATAAAAAGCATTTAAATACGCATGATGTGATTCGGATTGATTTTAGTCGGATGCCAAGAAATTGCAATTCGTATGATAAATATATTGAGCGGATTGAGCGAATATTGATACAGGATTTAATGGAGGCATATCCAAAGGCTGACATTCAAGAGGAGGATGCAGTTTGGGATAGTCTCGACCTTGTTTATGAAAGATATGGATGTCAGCGCTTTATTTTTGTATTTGATGAGTGGGACTGTATTTTCCATAAGGACTTTATCACAGATGAAGACAAGAAAAAATATATCAGTTTCTTGAGCAGTTTACTTAAAGATAAGGCATATGTATTACTTTCTTATATGACAGGAATCTTGCCTATTGCAAAGTATTCAAGTGGTTCAGAATTGAATATGTTTGCAGAGTATACAATGGTCAGTGAGGAAAAATTCAGTGACGCATTTGGATTTACAGAGACAGAAGTTGACATGCTTTATGCGCGCTTTTTGAAAAATACAGGAAAGCCTTTGCTTTCAAGAAGCGGGCTTAAAGAATGGTATGACGGGTATCACGCAAAAGGCGGAGAACGCATATATAACCCAAGATCCGTTGTGATGGCGCTCACAAATAATAATTTGGGAAACTATTGGACGAGTTCAGGTCCATATGATGAGATTTATTATTATATAGAAAAAAATGTTGCAGGTGTGAGAAACGATTTGGCGTTAATGGTATCAGGAGAATCGGTAGAGGCGAAAGTGCAGGAATATGCGGCAACATCAATGGAATTGACAACAAGAGAAGAAATTTTTTCTGCGATGGTTGTGTATGGTTTTTTGAGCAGCGAAGAAGGAAAAGTACGAATCCCTAACAGAGAGTTGATGGAGCGTTTTGATGAAATGCTGCAAAAAGAGCCATCACTTGGCTATATGTATCGCTTGGCAAGAGAATCAAAGCGTATGTTAGAGGCAACATTGCATGGGGATACGCAGGTAATGGAACAAATTTTGGAGTATGCACATAATACGGAAACACCATTACTATCTTATAATCACGAAATTGAATTATCAGCGATTGTGAATCTGGTTTATTTATCAGCACGAGATCAATATCGTGTGGAAAGAGAGGACAAAGCGGGAAAAGGTTATGTAGATTTTATCTTTTATCCGATTCGAGAATCAGACGATGCCATTATCTTGGAGCTGAAGGTTGATCATACGCCGGATGAAGCAATTGCACAGATTAAAGAAAAAGAGTATGCACTTCGCCTAAAGGAAAAAATGGCAGCCAAAATTCAT
The DNA here is from genome assembly GCF_037349415.1 of Anthropogastromicrobium sp. Taxonomy (NCBI): domain Bacteria; kingdom Bacillati; phylum Bacillota; class Clostridia; order Lachnospirales; family Lachnospiraceae; genus Anthropogastromicrobium; species Anthropogastromicrobium sp. Next base: position 78,104 of record NZ_JAXWCK010000057.1, on the reverse strand, counting down.
CACACAGGGCGAATTTTGGCTGTTGGGATTGGTTACGATAAGGGAACCAAAAAACATAGATGCAAAGTAGAGGAATTAAAGGGTTAGGCAAAGAGGTCGCTTTCTAGGTTTCCATCATAAAACACCTGAATCGCGTTGTTTTTGTTCTAAAGACCAGTTTGCTATGGTAAACTGTCAATAGCAACATTAATGGAATTGACAATAAAAGAAGGAATAAATCATGGAATATTTGACAGTGAGAGAAACATCTGAAAAATGGGGAATGTCCATTAGAATGGTCAATTATTATTTGAATACAGGACGAATTGAGGGAGCTGTCCGCAAAAAAAGTGAATGGCTTATTCCATACACAGCAAAGAGTCCTTTAGATACCAGAAAAAAAGCTGATACGAAGAAAAGCACAAAAAGGAAGCGAAATGTAAATAAATGCTATATGCCATTGATTGCAAGTCCATGTCCGGGAAGCTTTCATGAGTTTGAGCATTCACTTGCAGATGAGGAAGAGCGACAGATAACAAGGGCGCTTTGGCATTATTTTCGCAACGAAGAGAAAGAATGCTGCACAGTGAGCGAGCAATGCTTCAATAGCGAAAGCGTGCAGATACGTCTAGCGGCGCGTTTAGTGCATGCCATGGCAACTGTTCAGGAAGGAGATCCAGCAGCGGTTTTAGCTGATTTTAAAGCCATTTCCTTAGAAAATAAAAAGACATCAGATCCTTCAGCGAAGCTCTATACGCTTGTCACAGAAGGTTTTGTAAGTGTCTTTTTCCATTCAGAATCAGCAGATTTAAGTGTGCTGCGTGATAAAATTAGTTTGTGTCAGGCTGGAATCCAATATTATGTGATCTATGCCGCAGCGCATGAGCTTTATCTTAGACGTGAATATCAGCGCGCAATGGGCATGGCAGAGGCTGCACTTATGATGGCAGGAAATAATTTTCCAATTGCAAGTATTTACTTAAATCTTGTCCTTTGCATGATTTGTATGAATTTAAAAGATGATGAACATGCAGATGCAGCGTTTATGAGGGCGTGGAACATTGCACTTCCTGAGCATTACATACATCCATTTATTGAGCATCATGGCTTACTTCAAGGGCAGATCGAGCGGTCGCTGCGTGAACAGTATCCAGATGAATATAATGAGATCATCGAATCTGTATATACATTCAGCAGAGGATGGATGAAAATCCACAATCCAGTATCTACACTTCAGGTTACAGATGCACTTACACCATATGAGTTTTCCATCGCCATGCTTGCCTCAAAAGGGCGTTCAAATAAGGAGATTGCAAAAAATCTTGGAATCTCCTTAAATACAGTAAAGTCATATTTGGAAAATATTTTTTCAAAGCTTCATATTTCAAGCAGAAGTGAGCTTGATATGTTCGTAAATCGCTGACAACTGGTCTGTCCACGAAACCATTCTTTTAGTGCTATGCTTGTTTTATTTTGAAAGTATGCTATAATAAAAAAACATGCGCTTTGGCAATTGAGCGAAAATGAAATACAGGGAGAAAAAAGATGGAGAAGTGGAACATTCGAAAGAACAAAATGCTGCCAGTGATCTTCGCTTTGGCATGGCCAACTATGCTGGAGCAGTTTCTGCAGACAGCAGTGCAGTATATTGATACTGCAATGGTTGGTTCACTTGGCACACAGGCAACTGCGGCAGTCGGATCAACCAGCACTGTAAACTGGCTGATAGGAAGTACAGTATCAGCGATTGGTGTAGGATTGCTTGCGTTTATATCGCAGTCATTTGGTGCTGGAAATCGGGAACGCGCAAAAAGGGCGTCAGGACAGGCTGTTCTGGTAGTGCTTGCGGTAGGAATCAGTTTTACTATCGTGATTGCAGCAATCAACAAGCAGGTGCCAGTTTGGATGCAGGTAGATGAAGGTATCCGCGATATGGCAGCTCGTTATTTTCTTATATTGTATGCACCGATGCTGTTTAGAACAGCGAATATTATTTTTGGTACGGTATTGAGATCAGTAGGAGATACAAAAACGCCGATGAGAGTTGGTGTTGTGATGAATATTATTAATACCGTGCTCAATTTCCTGTTCATTTACCCGACACGTGTGGCAGTGATTGCAGGTATTTCTATTACGCTGCCAGGTGCAGGTTTTGGAATTGAAGGTGCAGCTCTTGCAAGTGCGATTGCGTATACATATGGAGGAATTGCCATTACTGTAAAATTGTGGAAACATGCTGATATTTCACCGAAGGGACAGAGCTTTAAGCCAGATAAGACAATTCTTATTCCGTGTGTTAGAGTAGCATTTCCAAATATGTGCCAGCGTTTTGCAACATCGCTTGGATACGTTGTATTTGCTTCCATGATCAATTCTCTTGGCGAGACATCTGCGGCAGCACACACAATCGCAAATACAGTAGAGTCTGGATTTTATATTCCAGGATGGGGTATGCAGACGGCAGCGGCTACACTAGCTGGTAATGCGCTTGGTGCAAAAGATTGGAAAAAGCTTCGCGATTTAGAGCGCGCCATTATTCCGCTTGAAACTGGACTGATGACTGTGTGCGGTGCCCTCTTGTTTGCATTTGCACCGCAGCTTATGACATTGTTCTCACGTGACGCAGAGGTAATTAGGCTAGGTTCTACAGTACTTCGCATGGTCGCAATATCAGAACCTTTCTATGGTATCCCGATCGTACTTGAAGGTATGATGCAGGGAGTTGGAAAAACAGTTGCACCATTTATCTTTAGTGTAATTGGCATGTGGGGTGTTCGTATTATAGGAACTTTCATATGTACGCAGCTTCTTGGCATGGGACTTATTGCTGCATGGGCATGTATGATAGCACATAATGTTTTATTATTTGTACTCTTTGCTGTATACTTTGCGCGAGGAAAGTGGAAACCAAAATTTTAAAATAAAAACGACAAATTGCATGGAATAACGTGCAGCTTGTCGTTTTTTTATTTTACGATTTAAAAAGATTATGAATCAGCTTGCGATTGTAAATTAAATGAAGATACATAGCGTCCTGGGCGCGAATCGGATCATGGCACGCAATAGCATCTGCAATTTCACGGTGAGTTTCAATTGTTTCTGCATGGAGACGGTTTCCGGTTGATTCAACAAACAGTGGAATAGAGCTGTTGATTACTGGAATTAAACGTGGAATTACAACGTTTTTGCTGCTCATAGCTATGGCATTATGAAATTCAATATCCTTTTGCGTATGATCCTTTTTTTCATTGAGCAAGTTTTCAACTTCATCGCATAATGCGGTGATTTTTTTTATGTCCTCATCATCTGCATGGACAGCAGCCATGGACGCGATAGATGGTTCAAGAAGAATACGTACCTCTAATAAGTCTTGAACGAGCTTTTTTTTATCAACAATAAAGGTAAAACCAAGCGGATCTTCGACCATTCCTGGTGTGGAAGCGACATATGTTCCTGATCCCTGACGAATGGTGACAATATTGCGGGAGGCCAGAAGCTTCATAGCTTCTCGTATGGAACTGCGTCCGGCATTCAATCGGTCACAGAGAATAGATTCATTAGGAAGACGGTCGCCTGGCTGCAATTTCTCTTCCAGAATCAGCGCAATAATATCCTCTGAGATTTTGGAGGGAAGATTTTTTTCTTCTTTTAAATTCATCATATGATTTAAGCTCCTTTTCGTAAGCAAAATGTTATTAACATCATATCTTTTTTGAATGAAAAAGTCAATATGAGTTGTTGAAAAGGAAAAGTGCACAAAAAACAATTGATAATTTAAGCAATATTACGGTATTGCCTTTTAAAATAAAAACGTGTAATATAAAAACATCAGATGAATTAAGAATAAAAACGGAATAAAAAGGGCAATGCGGTATGAAATGACAATAAAAGGTCAGATGTATTGCTGCCAAGAAAAAAGCATCTGATGAATTGAAAGGAGAAAGAAAATGGAAGAGATGGTTTTTGCGGCAGATCCTGTAAGATTGATTGCTGCGGCAGTTGTGGGAATTGCCGTACTGCTGATTTTGATTATTCGTTTCAAGCTCCATCCGATAATTTCGATGATGCTTTCAGCTGTAATAATCGGAGTAGGGGCAGGGATGCCGCTGTCTATGATCTCGGAAACCGTAGAAAAAGGAGTAGGAAAAACGCTGCAGGGAATCGCACTGCTTGTTGGTTTGGGCTCCATGTTTGGCGGTATTCTTGAGGCAAGCGGCGGTGCACAGAAAATTGCAGAGACACTGATTGATAAATTTGGACAAAAAAAGGCAGGCTGGGCACTGGGCATTACCGGTTTGGTGATTGGAACAACAGTCTTTTTTGAGGCAGGTGTTGTTGTTTTAATTCCGCTTGTGTTTAGCGTAGTAAGAACAACAAAGAAATCTACCTTATATTATGCGATTCCATTGTTGGCAGGCCTCGCAAGTGGATATGCATTTGTACCGCCGTCAGCAGGATCAGTTCTGACAGCAAATGCGCTTGATGTCAATCTTGGAATGATGATTATGGTTGGTGTTCCGATTGCCATTATCAGCATGTTGATTGCAGGTATCATATGGGGCGGCTTTATAGGAAATAAAATTTTTGCAGCCCTTCCAGAAGATGGAAATGAAAATGTACACAGTGAGAAAGAGCTTCCGCCATTTGGTCTTGTTTTGAGCGTAGTATTGATTCCATTAGTACTGATTCTTCTTGGAACAATATCCAAATATGTAGCTATTCCTCAGTTAATTGCAGATATACTTGGATTTGTTGGAAAACCATTTTTTGCACTGACAATTGCTACACTTGCAGCGATGTATTTTCTGGGAATAAGAAGAGGCTTTACAGGAGCACAGATCAAGGCAATTTTTGATAAGTCTTTAAAGCCTACAGGTATGATTTTACTTGTTATTGCCAGTGGTGGTGTAATTCGATGGATGCTTCAGGATTCTGGTCTTGGCAATATCATTGGACCGATTTTGGAGAGCAGCTCAATGCCATTGATTCTTATTGCATTTTTAATTGCACTTCTTGTGCGCGCATCTGTTGGTAGTTCAATCGTTGCTATGACAATGGCATCAGGTATTATGGCATCAATGCCGGCTGTGATGGAAACAAGCATGCTGTATCGTGCAGCGATGTGCTGCGCAATCTGCGGCGGCGCGACAGCGCTAAGCCATGTAAATGATGCTGGTTTCTGGCTGGTAGGAACATTTTTGCACATTGATGAGAAAACAACATTGAAATCATGGACTGTGATGGAGACGTTGATTGGTATTAGTGCATTGATTGTAAGTATGATAATTTCGATTGTTGCCTGATCAATTTTAGAAAACAGGTGTTGGAATCTTCGGCCATTCAATGACTGAGTAATTGAAAATATGGAGGAAAAAGACATGGAATTAACAAGTCAGAAAATGAGAAAGCTGGCACCGGAGCTGGATCCGCTGCGTATTGGAACTGGTTGGAAGAAGGAAGATCTGGACAAGGTACAGGTCATGATTGAGAGCACATATGGAGACAGCCATCCAGGAAGCGGTCATTTAAATATTCTGGTGGAGGAAGTGCGAAAAGGAATCGAAGAAGAAGGCGGCTTTGGTGCACGCTATTTCTGTACAGATATCTGTGATGGCGAGAGCCAGGGAACAGACGGTATCAACTACAGTCTTGCAAGCCGTGAGATGATTGCAAATATGATTGAGATTCACGCAAATGCTACACCATTTGATGCAGGTGTATATCTGTCTAGCTGTGATAAGGGTGTTCCGGGAAATTTGATCGGTATGGCAAGAGTAAATATTCCGGCTGTATTTGTTCCGGGCGGAACTATGAATGCCGGTCCTGAAATGCTTACATTAGAGCAGCTTGGAATGTACAGCGCAAAGTTTGAGCGCGGAGAGATAGGCGAGGAGAAGCTTGACTGGGCAAAGTGCAATGCTTGTCCAAGTTGCGGTGCCTGCTCATTTATCGGAACAGCATCCACTATGCAGATCATGGCAGAGGCACTTGGTCTGGCTTTGCCGGGAAGTGCACTGATGCCAGCGACAAGCCCAGATTTGCTTGCATTTGCGCGTGAAGCAGGAAGACAGTCAGTTCGTCTTGCCACAATGGAGAATATGCGTCCATCTGATATTGTTACTATGGAGAGCTTTGAGAATGCAATTTTAGTGCATGCAGCAATTTCAGGAAGCACAAACTGCTTACTGCATCTGCCTGCAATTGCACACGAATTTGGTATTGAGATCACAGGTGATACTTTTGACCGTCTCCACAGAAGTGCACGCTATTTGTTAGATGTGCGCCCGGCAGGACGCTGGCCAGCTGAGTGCTTCTATTATGCAGGCGGTGTTCCGGCCATCATGGAAGAGATCAAGGAACATCTTCATCTGAACGTTATGACAGTAACTGGAAAGACACTTGGTGAAAATCTTGATGAGCTGCGTGCAAATGGATTTTATGAAAAGTGTAATCATTGGCTTGATGAGTTCAATAAGCGCTATCAGCTTCATCTGACAAGAGAAGATATTATTCGTCCATACGATAAGGCAATTGGTACAGATGGAAGCATCGCAATTCTGCGTGGAAATCTGGCACCGGAAGGCGCAGTTATCAAACATACTGCCTGCCCTAAGGAGATGTTTAAAGCAGTGCTTCGCGCAAGACCGTTTGACAGCGAGGAAGAGTGTCTGGATGCTGTATTAAAGCATAAGGTACAAAAGGGTGATGCAGTCTTTATTCGCTATGAGGGTCCGAAGGGAAGCGGAATGCCGGAGATGTTTTATACCTCAGAGGCAATAAGCAGTGATAAGGAGCTTGGAAAGAGTATTGCACTGATCACAGACGGACGTTTTTCAGGTGCATCCACAGGACCAGTTATTGGACATTGCAGCCCCGAGGCAGTAGACGGCGGCCCAATTGCGCTTGTAGAAGAGGGCGATTTGATTGAGATCGACGTGAAAGAGAGAAAGCTTAATATCATCGGAGTAAATGGTGTTCATAAGACACCAGAGGAAATTGATGAGATTTTAAAGGAGCGCCGCAAAAACTGGAAGCCGAGAACACCAAAGTACAATAAGGGCGTTATGGGACTTTTCACTCGTCATGCAGTAAGCCCAATGAAAGGTGCTTATCTGGAATAAAAAACAATAAATATTGAGACAGATATATGTGGCAGACGTAGTGTACGAAATGGAAAACGGCAGAATTTCTTGACAAAAAATAAGCTAGTGGGGTCGGTTTAAGAGCCGGCCCCATTAGCTTTATGCAAGTTAAAAATTTGATCAGAAGGAACGGATGATTTCCTCTGTCATAGAACGAACAACTTCGGTTGCAAGCTGTACTGTAGCTTCGAAATCATAGTAGGAAGTGATTCCATAATGAGAATGGATGTAACGAACAGGAACACCAACAACGATTACCGGGATGCCATCAAGAGAAGTGTTAATGATTGCACCATTGTTTCCGCCGCCTTCACGGACAGAAGACTGTACAGCAAGTCCCTTTTCTTCAGCAAGATCTAATACGTAGCGCTGATATCTTGGGGAGCATACAATTGATTTGTCCATAAAGCGAAGCATTGGACCCTTTTTCAGAGCTGTCTGAATGGCATACGGCTCAGTAAAGGTATCATCAGCAGGGCAGCCCTCGAAACAAAGCGCAATCTGAGGAGCAACCTTTCCGACTGCAACCTTAACACCACGCTCGCCAAGCTCCTCTTGTGTAGATAACACACCTACCAAATCAACATTTAAGTTCTCATCTGAGAGACGGCGCATAGTCTCAAGAAGGGCAGCACAGCCAATTCGACAGTCAAAGCCTTTTCCAATCATGACATCATGTTCCTCGTCATAGGAGAAATGTACGTCAGAAATAATAGGCTCACCAATGCGGATACCAAAGTTTTCAACAGCATCTTCCTTGCTTGTTGCACCGATATCAATTACAAGAGACTGAATCGATGTGGAACCAGCATTCTGACGCTCAGCAGGTGTCATGAAATGAGGTGGTTTAGCTGCAATTACACCAGGAATAAATTTGCCATATTTGTTGCGTACAAGAACCTTTGATGCCGGGAGAGAATTATCGCTCCAGCCACCGAGGGAGACAAAACGAAGTGTTCCATTTGGCTTAATTGAATGAACCATCAGTCCAACTTCATCACTGTGGGCATCAAGCATAAAAACAGGCTTATTACCTGTATTATTCTTGGAACGCAGATAGAGATTGCGTAGGCAATCCTCCTCAACATCGGCAAATTCTGCACCATATTTTTTTGCGACAGCAACAGCTTCATCCTCAAATCCGGACGGTGCCTTTGCATCAGACAGTTCCTGAACCATAGTAACTGCATTTTGATCTGGTTTGATTTTCATATCATTATCCCTTTCTCTTATAAGAATGATGTTGGGGTCAAAAGGTATTTTGCCCCCAACTGATACCCACGAATTGCTCCGTTGCTATGCAACTTTCGCAATTCTAAAAACATTCGGATTCGCTGATTTTCTTTGAAAATCGCTGCATCCTCATGTTTTTGCGGGTCCCAAGCTCAAAGCCTTTAGTGCAAGCACGAATGGCTTTGAGAGCTTTTGACCCTGGTATCATAAGAATATTGTATTCCTCTATATTCGAGTATCATATCATTTCTGAGGGAAAAAAACAAGATAACAAAATTGTTCAATGTACTATGAAAATAGTAATAAGTTACAGTGCCTGCTCTCAATGCAAGAAAAATTTCGCTTGACTTTTTGAAAAGCAGGAAATATAATTACGGCAAACGAGTAGCGAGTAAGCGTAAATCCAGTTTACATGCTGCTCGTTTTTATTTTGCTAAAAAAAGATGTTATGAAAGAGTGCGTAGCTTGTCAGCGTAAGTCCAACTTATAAGACAGGACGCGCACTTTTTTTGTGCAGAAAAGAGAGGAGCTAAAACAAAATGGCAGAAAGCAACAAAATGAAGGATATGCCGGTGAATAAGCTGATGATTCAGATGGGAATTCCAATGATTTTATCCATGGCATTACAGGCAGTCTACAATATTGTAGACAGTGCTTTTGTAGGAAACATGAAAGTTGGCAGCGAAGCAGCATTAAATGCTCTGACACTTGTATTTCCTGTTCAGATGCTTATGGTTGCGGTTGGAATTGGAACAGGTGTAGGAACGAATGCACTTCTTGCGATGACACTTGGACAGGGAAACAGAAAAAAAGCAGCAAGAGTAGCAGGAAACAGTTTATTTCTTGGTGTAATTATTTATGTGGTTTGTTTATTATTTGGTATATTTGGGGTAAAAGCATATATTTCGTCTCAGACAGTAGACGCAGAAGTACTTGAGATGGGAACTAGTTATCTTAGAATATGTTGTGTGATTTCTTTTGGAATAATCTTCTTTTCTTTATTTGAAAAATTACTTCAGGCAACAGGTCGGTCACTCTATTCAACAATAGGTCAGGTAGTTGGCGCCGTTGTGAATATCATCCTTGATCCCATTATGATTTATGGTCTCGGACCTTGTCCAGAAATGGGAGTTAGAGGAGCGGCCTACGCAACTGTAATTGGTCAGGTGGCATCAGCAGTATTGCTTCTCATCTTTCATATGAAACTGAATAAAGAATTTGAGCATGGTGCGAAATACATGAAACCAGATGTTAGTGTTATAAAAGAAATCTATGCAATTGGACTTCCAGCAATTATTGCTCAGGCATTGATGTCCATTATGGTTTATGTAATGAATTTGATTTTAAAATTTAATTCATCTGCACAGACCGCATATGGATTGTTCTATAAAGTACAACAGTTTGTTTTATTCCTTGCTTTTGGTCTTCGAGATGCGATTACCCCAATCATTGCATTTGCTTATGGAATGCGAAGCAAAAAGAGAATAGAGGATGGAATCAAATATGGTCTTATCTATACTGTTGTATTAATGATTATTGGAATTGCAATCACAGAGATTTTTCCAGGAGCGTTTGCAGCGCTGTTTAATGCAGGGCAGTCAAGAGTATATTTTATCGGTGCAATGAGAGTAATTTCTATCAGCTTTTTGTTTGCTGGAATTAATGTTGCCTATCAGGGAATTTATCAGGCAATGGACGGTGGCGTTGAATCACTTGTTATTTCTCTTTTGAGACAGCTTGTTCTCATCTTGCCATTGGCTGGAATTTTTTCTGTGTTTGTCAGAAATGGACAGATAGGAGTTTCACTGATCTGGTGGGCATTTCCGATTACAGAAGTGATCTCGTGTCTGGTGGGATATGTATTTTTGAAAAGAATTAGAAAAAATAAGGTTGATGCTTTAAGTTAAGGAGGAATTGGAATGGCAAAAAGAATCATTACTATTAGCAGAGAATTTGGAAGTGGTGGACGTTTTATTGGGGAAAAGTCGCAAAAGAACTCGGAATTGCTTATTATAATGATTCAGCGCAGAAAACCCCGGCCGTTTGCAAGAACGTCCGAGGGATGAATGCGCCAATTACAAACAACGCAACCATCATTCCAACAGGGTTTTCTTCTGGAATTGTTGGTTTTTCTTGGCCTGATGTTCTTCAGAACGCTGTGATTCGATGTATTGCTTTACTGTTTCAAGAGAAACACTTCCGGTAGTTGCGATAAAGTAGCTGCGGCTCCAGAATGAGGTATCGTCCCCACAGATATACTGTTTAATCTGTTCCGGAAAACGCTTGCGCATCTCTCTGGATAACTGAGTCTTGATGCTTCTTACAAAGACGGATATGTTGGTATTCGGTGGCAGTGATACCAGCAGGTGGATATGATCTCTGTCTGTCTCTGCGGATAAAACTTTTCCACGGAACTGCTCTGCCATATGATTCGAAAAATCTTTCATGGCAGCACTCATTTCGTCGTTAATCACAGGCTTTCGGTAATGTGTGACGAAAATCATATGATAGGTAAGACAGTAAACACAATGCTGTCCCCTGTTGTACCCGTCTTTCTTGACCTTATCCTTTTGGTCTTTGTTAACACCATTCTTATTTGTTCTCATAATAGTACCTCTCTCGTTTTGAAATAAAACAATTCAAGAATTTCATATATTGCTTGATTTTACCTATATTTTATCGTATAATATAAGTGTAGTCAACTACATTCTCACGTTTTTGAAAAGGAGGGCCTTTTATGCATACCATATCAATTTTTGTGGATCAGAACAGGATGCCAAAGCTGGCATCTTATTTCGAGTGCCAGACTCACCTTGCAAAAAAACTGCGAAATTCAGCAAACTTTATCATTCGCAACCTGCGTACCGGGTTAAAGAAAGACCCGGATAAACGCACTGCCAACGAGAACGAGGTCATAGAGACTGTACGTATCGGCATTGAGATGGCAAATGAAAAGCTTCAGAAAGATGTTGACCGACTCACGAAGCAGCTGCAGAGTCTGCCTGCAAGCGACCCAGCCCGCACAAAGATCCAGAAGCGAATAGAAAACAAACAGAAAAACCATCCGATCATGCCAACGTCCGATCACTGGATGCTCACATATGAGACATTGGATGCGGTGATGAAGAATACAAAGAATCCTGACTACTATGCGATGCCGTCACAGGCAAACCAGCAGGTACTTCGAAAAGTCCTCAAAGACTGGAAATCACACTTTGAACTGTTGGCATCATATCGTCAAAATCCCGGAAAATTTAAGGCACAGCCAAAGCAGCTGGGATATATCAGGACACCTTATACGACCGTTACCTTTACCAATCAGGTTGCAAAGCGGTCTGATATCAAAGGAAAAATGCACATCACATTTCCACGCTGCCTGGTGCCGCTTTGTGTTGGAAAGCCGGAAGGTTCTTATGTCAGAACGGAAGTCAAGCCCTGCTACGGCGGATATATGGTATATGTGACATTTCAGGATGCCGTCAAAATGCCGGAAGCACCGACAAATCCCACAAGGATTCTCGGACTTGATCCAGGGCTTGACAACTTTCTGACCGCGCTGACAAACTTCTCGGCAACTCCGTTCATCATTGACGGACACTGGTTAAAATCCATCAATCAGAACTTTAACCGCAGACGTGCAACTTTGATGTCAGAACTGACAAAAGGGATGGATTCCACGAAATCCGTGAAAAACTCTGCCAGACTGAACCGTATTTCAAAGAAAAGAGCCTGCCAGATCGACGACTTTTTCTATAAGGCAGCTCACTATATCGTGGATTTCTGCCTGAAAAACAAAGTAGAGGTCATCGTCTGCGGACACAACAAAGACCAGAAGCAGAAAATCAACCTTGGTGCCAACAACAATCAGCACTTTGTCAGTATTCCATACACAAGATTTTTCTGGATACTGACCTGTGTTGCAGCAAAGGCGGGTATCCCGGTCATTGAAACAGAGGAATCATATACGTCCAAGGCAAGTCTGATCGACAAAGATCCGATTCCTGTCTACAAAGAAGGGGATCGTCTGGAATATCATTTTTCAGGGAAACGAATCTCCCGTGGACAGTACGAATCAAAGGAAGGTACGATTCTGAATGCGGATGTCAACGGCGCAGGAAATATCATTCGCAAGGTGTATCCGAATGCATTTGATACTGTCAGTGACTTCTCCTACACGAATAAAACGGTTATTCGAGTTACCAGAGAAGCACTCTGCCATGCGAAACACAAGAAAAAACACGCCAGACCACAAAGAAAACGTGGTATGAACAGATGGCTGCATCATCGCAGGCAGGAACAGAAGCTTGTATACTTCGCACTGTTCAAAGTAAGCAGTGCGAAAGACAAGACCAAATATATCGAAGAATCAAAACAAACAGCCGCAAAAAAGACGGCTTAAAGGTAAGCTCGTAACAGGGTGTAGAGGGCTTGTGATGGCCCTTTGAGGCGTTCTACCATGTCTCAAGAAGCCCCACTCGTTCGCAAGAGCGCGCGTGGGAGTATCACATAAGGTAAATGAGCAGGAGGCTGTTAAGATGATGGCAGATATCGATAAAAGACGTGGGACAAATTATAGTTTCTATACTGATCAGAAATGGGGAAAAGCCAGTAACTATACGTTATGTTTGAACAGCTCTCAACTGGGATATGATAGGTGTGAAAAGATAATTATTGAATGCAGTAAATGAGCTACCGTATGTCCCTAGTGGCTCCAATCCAATTGTTCACAAAATCTTCACAAAAAATTAGCACTCACCTCTTGACAGTGCTAATAATAAGTGCTATAGTACACATAGAACAAAGGAAGGGGAACAACAAGGAAGCCTCTTAAAAACCTTAGTTCTGCAGCGAAAGCTGCTAAAATAAATACCACATCGGCAGTGTCCGGAGTGTCAAAATAGATTGCAGCTGGCGCTGCAGATGTTAAAGTATAAAATCCAGTTTGGAGCACTGAAAGGAGATTTTGATTATGTTAGTACCGAGCATTTTTGCAAATAGTGTATTTGATGATTTCTTTGATTTTCCATATGTTAATGACAAGAAGACAGAGAGAAAGCTGTATGGTCACAACGCAGCAAACCTGATGAAGACTGATATTCAGGAATATGATGACGGCTATCAGTTAGAGATTGATCTTCCAGGCTTCAAGAAAGATGAAGTACATGCAGAGTTAAAGGATGGTTATCTGGTAGTCAGTGCTGAGAAAGGTCTTGACGAGGACGAGCAGGATAAGAAGACTGGCAAGTATTTAAGAAGAGAGCGTTATGCAGGATCATGCCAGAGAAGCTTTTATGTTGGCAAGGATATCACCGAAGAGGATATCAAGGCACAGTTCCAGCATGGTATGCTGACACTGTTTGTTCCGAAGAAAGAAGCAAAGCCAGTTGTAGAAGAGAAGAAGCACATTACAATTGAATAAATATTGTTATGCAGGGCGCATCCGAAAGGGTGCGCCCTATTTTTATCACTTGCAATGAGCCATCAGGGACAATAAAAGAGCCATTGTTCCTGTCACCATAGAGTTTTCTCCTCTTTTTTAAGAGTTTTTTTCTACTATTTTTGAAAAAAAGAAGTAGAATAAAGAAAACAAAATCAAGAAATACATAATGAAATGAGAGGAGAAATCAAAGAATGAAGGTACGATTGTTAAAGGACAACTGGACATTGACCGTTCTCGGGGACAATGTCTATCATATTCCAGAGACACCGATTGAGACAACGGTGCCATCGACTGTTTACGAGACACTTTTAAAAAAGAAACTAATGCCAGATCCGTTTTATCGGGATAATGAGCTGGATGCAACAAAGCTAATGGAAAATGAGTTTTTGTATGAAACAGCTTTTACGATTGACGAAGAAGAGCGAAGTGCAGACCGGATATTTTTACATTTCGATGGAATTGACACGATTGCCGATTTGTATTTGAATGATAAAAAAATCGGCTCGGCAGAGAATATGAATCGCGTCTGGGAATACGATATTACATCGCTTGTAAAGGAAGATGCAGCGGATACTGTCTATCAGCTGAAGGTGCTTCTTCATTCTCCGATCAGGTATGCAGCGATGGAAGATCAAAAATGCCCAGTCGGAGCAGCTTCTGATGCGATGCCTGGCTTTCCGCATATTCGAAAGGCTGCCTGCATGTATGGATGGGATTGGGGTCCAAGACTCCCAGATGCCGGACTGTTTCGATGTGTTTCTCTCGTGTCGGTAAAGACGGCGCGTATGGCACAGGTGATGATCGCGCAAAAGCACCATATAATTGGAAAAACTGTGCATGGCAACGTGGTGGATGCAGTTAGGCTTACGGCAGATGCTGAGATTGAATGGATGCCAGATATCGCAAAGAAAAAAGCAAAAATTGTAATGACAGTTGTCACACCAAATGGAACAGATTGCCAGCGTGCAGAAAGTAACTGGATTGATCAGGAGACGGAAAGTGCACCATCTGCATGTCTGACAGGACTTACCTGTGCACTTCGGAGCAACCATGTGAAGGCATCGCTTTTGGTGGAAAATCCGAAGCTGTGGTGGCCCAACGGCTATGGAGAACAAAATCTATATCAGGTAAAGGTGGAACTGGTAACAGAAGAAGTAAAAGATATACAACAGCCATTAAAAGTACATGTGCTTGATGTCTGGGAAAAGAAGATTGGTCTTCGCACAATTACGGTAAACACCGATCTAATGGAGGATGAGGTTTATGATTCTCATATGGTCGGACAAAAAGATGATGTTGATGATGGAAGAAATATGCTGTTGTCTGAGGGAGACCGGATGGTTGCAATCGTGGATAAATCGGAAAAAAAGGTGAAGGGACGCAATTTTGCCTATGAGGTGAACGGTCTTCAGATTTTTGCGATGGGTGCCGACTACATTCCAGAGGACAATATTTTGACACGACAAAACAGGGCACGCACGGATTTATTGCTTTTATCTGCGCAGGAGTCCCATTTTAATACGCTGCGTGTATGGGGTGGCGGTTATTTTTTGGATGATTTCTTTTATGATATTTGTGACGAAAGAGGTCTTTTGATTTGGCATGACTTTATGTTTGCGTGCGCATCCTACGAACTTTCAAATCATTTTGAGGAAAATGTATCAATTGAGATTCGTCAGAATGTGAGAAGACTGCGCTCTCATGCGAGCATTGCGCTATGGTGCGGAAACAATGAGTTAGAGACACAGTATGAGAATTTATCTTGGCCACAGACGAGAAAGCAATATTATGACTATATTCGATTGTATGAATATCTGATTCCAAAGCTAGTAAAGGAGGAAGATCCGGAGAAGTTTTATTGGCCGTCATCGCCATCCTCTGGTGGAAATTTTGAAAACAGCAATGCGGAGAATATCGGAGATACCCATTACTGGGGTGTTTGGCATGGAAACGAATCCTTTACTGCATATCGTTCACATCATTACCGCTTCCTTTCGGAGTTTGGTTTCCAGTCATTCCCGGCACTTCAGACGGTAAAACGCTTTACAGCCGAGGGTGATCGAAACATTTTCTCGCGTGTCATGGAAATGCATCAGAGAAATACGGCGGCAAATGGAAAAATTTTGAATTATATTTCACAGACGTATTTGTATCCAAAGAATTTTGATGAGCTTTTGTATGTTTCACAGCTTCTTCAGGCGGATGCAATTCGATATGGTGTGGAACATTTTCGCCGTTTTCGTGGAACTTGTATGGGTGCAGTTGTGTGGCAGTTAAACGATATCTGGCCAGTTGCATCATGGGCAAGTGTCGATTACTATGGAAACTGGAAGGCACTTCAGTATGCCGAGAAGAAAATGTTTGCACCGGTGCTGTTATCTTGCGAGGAGCACGGAGAGATTGATCAGAAGCCATTTGTCAATACTCTGCCGCATCCAATTGATGTGAGTGCCGATTTGCATGTCGCAAATGAGACGGGTGAGACGGTGCAGGGCACGGTAAAATGGTCACTTCGCCGCCCAGACTCGTCTGTCGTAAGAGCGGGCAGCTTTGAGGTGATGGCACCGCCATTTGGTGGTACGTGGCTGCCGCATCTTGACTTTAATGATCAGGATCCGCTTACAGTACACCTTTCCTATGAGTTAGAGGTAGCGGGCGAAATAGTTTCATCGGGAAGCACACTATTTTGTGCGCCGAAGCATTATCATTTTGCAGATCCAAAGCTTGAGGTATCAGTTGACAAAACTACGGTAACGGTAACCGCAAAGAACTTTGCAAAGGCAGTGAGTGTCGAGACGAAAGAGGGGGTACTGCGTCTTGACGATAACTTTGTCGATATGGAAGCCGGTACGAAAATCTTCCATATATTGCCAAGTCGTGACTTCACTGCATCGCAAACGGGTGTATCAGGTGCATTCCGCGTAAGAAGTGTCTACGAAACATTTGAATAAAAGTGTCAGTTTGCAGAATCTTTAAATAAAAGATACGGTTCGTGGGACTTTCGGTTAATGAACCAAACAATATCAGGTCCGCAATTTGCGGGCCTGTTTTGGCGTGATGCCTTTGATTTTTTTGTAGCATCGGATAAAGTAACTGCAATCTGTGTAGCCAACCTCATGGGCGATGAAGGAGACATCGTGGTTGGAAAAAAGCAGCATGTTTTCAGCAGCATTGATCCTAGTGGTGGTAATGTACTCCTTGCAGGTCATCTGATAGCGGCGATAAAAATTCAAAGAGAAGGTTGAGTGGGACAGACCGCACATAGCGGCAAGTGATTCTACGGTCAGCTCATCAAAATAGTGGGTGTCAATGTATTCACAAATTCGGTCAAAGCTAACCTCATAGGAGGGGTGTACGCCAGACACTGAAAAATAGTTTTTGTCTTTTTGCCAAAAACGAACAAGCTTGCTGACAATTTTTCGAAGATCGGCAGTCAGAATCATAGAGCTTACAAAATCCCTTCTTTGATATTCCAAAAGAATTTCAGAAAACAAGGGCTCCAAATTCATTTCCTGAACCTGCTCAGGGGAAAAGAGGCAGGGACAGTGAAGAACATGGACGCTGTGAAGAACGGCTCTTAAATCAAGCACATCCATTTTACAGGAAGGAAGAAGATCAGGATCAAATTTAATCACATCGTATTGAGAAGAGAAAATGTCCTTTTCCAGAGCAATTGAATGCATACATCTTGGTGGAAAAAGGATCACGCAGCCGCGAGTACCCGTTACAAGTGTGTTATCCATGGAGACAGTAATCGTACCCTGATGAATGTAGAGAAGCTCTGCATAGTAGTGCCAGTGTGCAGGAATTGGCAGAGGGGAGGTGTTGCTGTCAAAAAGAAATACCTCATAGGGGGAGACAATTGGGTCAATATATTCGTATAAATTGTTCATAAAATTTCAACTTTGCCTTTCGTCAAAATCATTATAATTCTATCTAATATGATAGTAGCAAGAGGATGCATTTGTCAAGAGAGCAAGATTGTGATACAATGCAAAGGAACAAATTGAAATTTTATACAGGTAAAATTTAAGAGAAAAGAGAGGCAACTAGTATGGAAGAAAAGGTGAATGAGACAACCGTGCAAGTTGATGCAGAATTGAATAAAAAAAAGAAAGTGTGGGAAAGCGATATCCACGGTGCGATTTTCGATGTGGATGGCACACTTCTTGATTCTATGGTGATCTGGGAAGAGGCAGCGGTACGCTATCTAAATAGCCTTGGATTAGAACCAGAGGAAAATCTTTCCGAGAAGATCATGACTATGTCGATGGAAGAGGGTGCAGACTATTTAATTGATCACTATGGTGTGAGTTTGACGAGGACGCAGATTCTTGACGGTATACGCGAGCTTATACGCGGCTTCTATGAGGATGAGGTGCAGCTAAAACCAGGTGTAGAACAGGTAATTAAGTTGCTTGCATCAAAAGACATTCCGATGATTATTGCAACCTCAAGTGACAGTGCATGTGTTACAGCTGGCTTAAAGCGTCTTGGTGTTTGGAGGTATTTTAAAGGAATTTTGACATGCAGTGATATTGGAAAGGGAAAGACAGAGCCAGATATTTATCTTGCCGCTGCAAAAGAGATTGGAAGTAAGCCTTCAGAAACAGTTGTATTTGAGGACGCACTTCATGCTATTGTTACTGCAAAGAATGCAGGCTTTATTACTGTGGGTATTTATGATTCATATAATCAGGACGAGGAGAAGATTAGAAAGATTGCAGACTTTTACTATAAGAATTGGGATGAAGTGAGCAATTCTAAAAACATTCTGATTCGCTGATATTAGTAAGAAACGGCTTACTCGCGCCTATCATGCACAAAACCGCTTCCCGGTCATTTAGCTTTCCGGGAAGCGGTAAAAAACAAAACAAACAAAAATGAGAAAAAGAAAAACAGCAATCTTTCGATTACTGTTTTCAATGCCGCAGACCGGAATCGAACCGGTACGGGTATCACTACCCACGGGATTTTAAGTCCCGGGCGTCTGCCAGTTCCGCCACTGCGGCATAGCTTCTTGTGAAGCTCAATGGATGGAGGTGGATTCGAACCACCGAAGCAAGTTGCAGCAGATTTACAGTCTGTCCCCTTTGGCCACTCGGGAATCCATCCATGTCATATTTCCTTGACAGTTATGAATGATACCACAACTCAGAACAAAATGCAAGCACTTTTTCAAATTTTTTCAAAAAAATTTTCAATTCGTGTTTTTCATAGACACGCAAACCGTTTTGTGTAAATTTGAACACGAGGAAATCATTGTCTATTGAAGACATAAACGAAAGAAATTATAATCGACTATGCTAATTATAGTAGTTTTTGGAAAGAGTTTTATAGAAAATTTTCTTTTCTTTTCCGTTAAAAACTGTTATACTAGTTAGCAAATGGTGAAAGGATGGTGGCTGTTTGTGATTATTCAGTTAGGACTGACACTTGTGATCCCTCTCCTTGCATGTCTGTATTTTTGTTATTGGCTTTGTGAACATACAGGTGTAGGCAGCTGGGTTTATATCATCGGCTTGATCTTTGGGATCGGAGCCGGCATTATGACCTGGTATAAGCTGTATTTGCGTGCGAAAAAGCATAATAATAAAAAGAAGGACAAGAAACCATTCGGATTTAATGATCATGTTTAATGATGGCATGAATTGTTATCATTAAGAAAGGGAAGGTGAGAGAATGAGAAGTGTATCTCCTGCGGTAAAGCAGGAAACGATGCGGATTGCATCTGGAACTGCCATTGGTGTTGTACTGATGTGGGTTGTATTTTTCTTTCTTCATCAGGCGAATCCGGAAAAGATACCGTTTGATTATACGGTATTTCTTGCCGGCATTGGCGGTTTTATTTTTGCAGCTGGAAATTTCTTTTTGATGGGACTTACCGTTCAGAAGGTAGCTGCAGAGACAGACGAAGGCAGAGCGCGTCAGCGCATGCAGGTTAGTCAGCGTCAAAGAACGCTTTTAATGCTTGCGTGGGGTGTTGTAGCGCTTGCAGCTCCGTGTTTTAATGGGGCAGCCGGAATTATTCCGCTTCTGTTTCCTAGTATGGTAATAAAAATTTATTATCTTACAATTGGAAAAGCTAAGCTTGCGCAGGAAAAAAAGGACAGCCAGTCAGCTGATCCCACAGCTGGGAAAGGAAGTGAACAGTAAACAATGGATTTTGACATTTCAGGAGCTCAGGTGTTTTTTACGATTCCGACGAACATTCCTATTCTGGGTGATCTTCAGATCAGTGAGACTATGGTGGTCAGCTGGATTGTCATGGCAGTTATTGCAGTGCTTTGCCTGTGGCTGACACATGACTTAAAAGTAACAAACATCTCAAAGCGTCAGGCAGTGGCTGAGTTTCTGGTAGAAAAGGCGAACAACTTTGTGCGTGGCAATACGGGTGGCTATAAGTTTGACTACATGATTCCGTTTATCGCAGCGTTGTTTACCACAAGTGTATTTTCAAATCTGATCAGTCTTCTTGGTCTTCGAAGCCCAACGGCAGATCTGTCAACAGAGGCAGCATGGGCAGTGGTTGTATTTATTATGATCACGGCAAAGAAGATCCAGACTAACAAGCTTGGCGGATATTTAAAGGGCTTTACACAGCCAATTCCAGTTATGACGCCGTTTAACATTTTGTCTGAGCTGGCAACACCAGTCAGCATGGCATGCCGTCATTTTGGAAATATTCTGTCTGGTGTCGTTATTGATGGTTTGATTTACGCAGCGCTTGCAACTGCAACAAAGGCGCTGTTTGGTCTGATTCCTGGCGCAGTAGGCAATGTGCTTGGAACAATTCCGTTTTTGTCGGTGGGTCTTCCGGCAATTACATCTTTATATTTTGACTGGTTCTCAGGTGTTATGCAGGCATTCATTTTCTGTATGCTGACGATTATGTATATCGCAAACGCCGCAGAAGAGGGCTGATAAAACAAAAAAGATTTTTCTAACAGGAGGAAAAAAGAATGGATTTTACAGTATTGGCTAAAGGTATTGCTCTTGCAGGTTGTGCAATTGGTGCAGGCTGCTCTTTGATCGCAGGTATCGGACCTGGTATTGGTGAAGGTAACGCAGTAGCAAAGGCACTTGAGGCAATTGGACGTCAGCCAGAGTGCAAGGGTGATGTTACAAGTACCATGCTTCTTGGTTGTGCCGTTGCAGAGACTACCGGTATTTATGGTTTCGTTACCGGTCTTCTTTTGATCTTTGTTGCACCTGGTATGTTCATGAATTTCTTGGGCTAATCCGGGTCGAAAAGTTACAAGCTGATCATGCTTGCATGAGGAAGCTTGTGACCTTGAGACCCGCAAAAACATGAGAATGCAGCGATTTTCGAAGAAAATCAGCGAATTCGAATGTTTTTAGAATTGCGAGAGCTGCAAAGCAGCGGAGCAATTCGTGGGCATTATAAAGTATATAAAAGACATATTTGGATTCTAACACAAAATGTGCTAGAACCAAAGAAAGGCATGGTTGACACATGAAGGAAGTACAGGAACTGGTAGGAATTGTGCCGTGGACATTCGTTGCACAGATCTGTAATTTGTTTCTGACTGTTTTTCTAGTGAAAAAGTTCCTTTTTGACCGTATTAATAAGGTAGTGGAAGAGAGAAAGCAGATGGCAGACTCCCAGATCGCAGACGCGACAAAAGCCAAGGAAGAGGCGAAGACGATGCGCGATCAATACGAGGCAAGCATTTCAAACGCAAAGGATGAGGCAAGACAGATCATTTCCGATGCTCAAAAGAGTGCTACCGAGAGAGGTGAGGCGATTGTTGCTGACGCAAAGAAGGAAGCAGTTGCCATCAAGGAAAAGGCATCTGCTGATATCGCCAAGGAGCGCACTGCTGCATTCCAGCAGATGAAGTCCGAGATCGGTGATATTGCCGTATCCATTGCCGGAAAGGTGATTGAAAAGGAAGTAAAGGAAGCAGATCATCAGAAACTGATTGATGAGTTTATTTCAGATGTAGGTGAGGCATCATGACAAAAACCGGAAAGCTATATGGAGATAGTCTGTATGAGTTAGCGCTTGAAAAGGATGTTGAGCAGCGCACATACAGCAAAGAGCTGCTTGATGAGCTTCGCATTGTAAAGAGTCTTTTTGATGAAAATCCAGATTACATTAGGCTGCTGCAGGAGCCATCTATTCCAAGAAAAACAAGACTTGGACTTATTGATAAGGCATTTGGCGCGCAGGCTGATGAGTATCTTGTGAATTTTCTAAAGCTTTTATGCGAAGAAGAACTTTTATCCGAGTTTTCAGGATGTGAGGAAGAATACAGGCAGCGCTTCCAGAAGGATCACAATATCGCTGAGGCACATGTTGTCAGTGCAGTGACCTTGAGCAGTCAGCAAAAGGCGGCACTTAAGGCGAAGCTTGAAGAGGTCTGGAAGAAGGAAATCATATTGGTCACAAAGACCGATCCAAACCTTATGGGCGGTTTGAAAGTTGAAATAGAAGGACGGCAGCTGGACGGAAGCGTCCGCGGCCGATTGGAGAGACTGCATAAGCTGATTGAGCAGTAAAAAAGCATATGCAGAAGTGAGGACGAACGAATGAATCTGAAACCAGAAGAAATCTCCAAGGTTATTCGAAGCCAGATTAAATATTATTCGAATGCCTTGGAGCAAAGT
The DNA here is from genome assembly GCF_037349415.1 of Anthropogastromicrobium sp. NCBI lineage: Bacteria > Bacillati > Bacillota > Clostridia > Lachnospirales > Lachnospiraceae > Anthropogastromicrobium > Anthropogastromicrobium sp. The sequence goes on along the minus strand of NZ_JAXWCK010000057.1, from coordinate 55,676 downwards.
GAAATTGGCACCGTTTTGACAGTCGGCGACGGCATTGTGCGTGCCAGCGGATTATCAAACTGCATGGCAGGTGAGCTGCTTGCATTTGAAAATGGTGCATATGGTCTGGCTCAGAACCTTGAAGAAAACCGTGTATCTATTGTGCTTTTAGGCGCAGATGACGGTATCAGCGAGGGTCAGACTGTAAAGAGAACTGGAAAGGTAGTGTCTGTGCCGGTAGGCGATGCACTGCTTGGACGTGTTGTAGATGCACTTGGACAGCCAATTGACGGCAAAGGACCGGTAGCAGCAAGCGAGTACCGTCCGATTGAGCGTCAGGCACCGGGTATCTGTGACCGTCAGCCAGTTAAGGAGCCGCTTCAGACAGGAATTAAGGCAATAGATTCCATGATTCCGATTGGAAGAGGACAAAGAGAGCTTATTATCGGAGACCGTCAGACTGGTAAGACTGCGATTGCCGTTGATACGATTATTAACCAGAAAGGCAAGGGCGTTATCTGTATTTATGTTGCAATTGGACAGAAGCGTTCTTCTGTTGCATCCATTGTATCCGAACTGGAGAAAAATGGTGCGATGGAGTATAGTATCGTTGTTGCAGCAACGGCATCCGATGCAAATGCATTAAAATATATTGCGCCATATTCAGGCTGCAGTATGGGTGAGTATTTCATGGAAAATGGACGTCACGTGCTGATCATCTATGATGATTTAAGTAAGCATGCAGAGTCTTACCGTGCACTTTCGTTGCTGATCCGTCGTCCACCGGGCCGTGAGGCTTATCCTGGCGACGTTTTCTACCTGCATTCACGTCTGCTTGAGCGTGCATCTAAGCTGTCAAATGAGCTGGGAGGTGGTTCCCTTACCGCGCTTCCGATCATTGAGACACAGGCAGGTGATGTATCTGCTTATATTCCGACAAATGTTATTTCCATCACAGACGGACAGATCTTTTTGGAGACTGAGCTTTTCCACTCAGGTATTCGCCCAGCTGTAAACCCTGGTATCTCTGTATCACGAGTAGGTGGAAATGCACAGATTAAGGCGATGAAGAAGGTTGCCGGAACATTAAAGCTTATTTATTCACAGTATCGAGAGCTGCAAAGCTTCGCACAGTTTGGCTCCGATTTGGATGCTGATACAAAGGCGAGACTTGCAAAGGGCGAGCGTATCGTGGAAATTTTAAAGCAGCCTCAAAATTCTCCGCTTCCTGTTGAAAAGCAGGTTGCTATTATTTACGCCGTAGTTAACGATCTATTAGCAGACGTTCCAGTAGAGCGTATTCACGAGTTTGAGACTGGTTTAAACAATGAGCTTGATATTGATCGTGAAGGAAAAGCAGCGATGGAAGAGATACGACGCACTGGCGTACTTGGCGATGAGGCAAAGAGCGAACTGGAGCATTGCATCAACAATTATAAGGCGAAGTTCTTACAGTAATATTAAAGGAGAGTTTGTATGGCTGGAAATCAGAAAGCAATCAAACTGAGAATCAAGAGCGTACAGAGTACGATGCAGATCTGTAAGGCAATGGAGCTGGTGGCAGCGTCAAGGCTTCACAAGGCAATGGAGCGTGCTGAGAACAGCCGTCCATATTTTGAGGCACTTCAGGGCACACTGGCTCAGATCGCAGCTGAAAATATCGATATGATGTCCATCTACACGAAGGAACCGCAAAATGATGACTGGTGTTTTATCGTAATCGCGGGTGACAGAGGTTTTGCAGGCGGTTATAACAACAATTTGTTTCGCCTTGTTGAAGAACAGATGGAAGGTCATGAGGCGTGTGTGCTTCCGATAGGAAAGAAGGCATTGGAGCATTTTTCAAACCGCAAGGTGCCTGTTGTCTCAGATTCATTTACAGAGGCAGGCGATATCTCGGTTGCGGACTGCTTTGAGATCGCACGTTTGATATGCCATGGCTATAAGGAAGGTGGTTTTGGTCATGTAGCGATTGTTTACACAAATTTCGTAAACATGATGGTGCAGGAACCAAAATTTATTCCGATTTTGCCGCTGCCGGATATGAAGTCACTGCTTCCGAAGGATGCACCTGAGGCAAAGAAGCGTCAGATTATTTACGAGCCGAACAGCGAGGCAGTATTTAATGCCATAGTGCCTGAATATCTGGCAGGACTGATCTATGGAGCCATGAGTGAATCTGTGGCCAGTGAGCTTGCCTCCCGCCGAATGATGATGGATGCAGCGACAAAGAATGCGCAGGAGATGATTGATAAGCTCAATCTCCACTATAATCGTGTTCGTCAGGCTGGTATTACGCAGGAGATTACAGAGATTGTTGCAGGCTCAGAGAGCTGATGAAAGGTGAATATATGAGTGAAAGACATGTTGGCAAGGTAATTCAGGTAATGGGTCCTGTTCTGGATATTCGTTTCCAGGAAGGACAGCTTCCAGAATTGCTTAATGCCATTGAGATTGAAAATCAGGGCAGCCGCGTCATTGCAGAGGTTGCCCAGCAGATCGGTGACGATGTTGTGCGCTGCATTGCGATGAACTCTACTGATGGTATGGTTCGCGGCGTGGATGCAGTTGACACAGGTGCACCGATCAGCGTTCCAGTCGGTGATGCATGCCTTGGAAGAGTATTTAATCTTCTGGGCGATCCGGTAGATAAAAAGCCGGCACCTCAAAATGCAGAGCGCTGGAGCATTCACAGACAGGCACCGTCCTATGAGGAGCAGATGCCTACGACCGAGATTCTTGAGACAGGTATTAAGGTTGTTGATTTGATTTGTCCTTACGCAAAGGGAGGAAAGATCGGTCTGTTTGGTGGTGCAGGTGTAGGAAAGACAGTATTGATTATGGAGCTGATTCATAATGTAGCGACTGCTCACGGCGGTACTTCTGTATTTACAGGAGTTGGTGAGCGTACACGTGAGGGAAATGACCTTTACGGTGAGATGCAGGAGAGCGGCGTTATCGAAAAGACTGCCTTAGTATATGGACAGATGAATGAGCCGCCGGGTGCACGTATGAGAGTTGCGCTGTCAGGTCTTACAATGGCAGAGTATTTCCGTGATGTGAAGAATCAGGACGTGCTGCTGTTTATTGATAACATTTTCCGTTTTACACAGGCTGGTTCCGAGGTATCTGCACTTTTGGGACGTATGCCGTCAGCAGTAGGTTATCAGCCGACACTGGCTTCCGAGATGGGTGCACTTCAGGAGCGAATCACTTCTACGAAGAAGGGTTCTATTACTTCTGTTCAGGCTGTATATGTGCCTGCCGATGACCTTACTGACCCGGCTCCGGCAACTACATTTACCCATCTGGATGCGACAACGGTTCTTTCCCGTGATATCGCAAGTCAGGGTATTTATCCGGCTGTTGATCCTCTGGAATCTACAAGCCGTATTCTGACACCAGATATGGTAGGTCAGGAGCACTATGAGGTAGCAAGAGCTGTTCAGCAGATCTTACAGCGTTATCAGGAGCTGCAGGATATCATCGCCATCATGGGTATGGACGAGTTGGCAGAGGAAGATAAGCTGGCTGTAAACCGTGCGCGTAAGGTGCAGCGTTTCATGTCACAAAGCTTCTCTGTTGCAGAGCAGTTTACAGGTATGCCGGGACAGTACGTTCCGCTTAAGGAGACTATTCGTGGTTTCCGTATGATTATTGACGGTGAGTGCGATGATATCCCGGAGAGCTGCTTCCTCTTTGCAGGAACTATTGACGAAGTATTTGAAAAGGCTGGAAAGGCAGGAACTGTATGAACACATTCCATTTGCGCATAGTGACGATGGACGGAAAAGTGTTTGATGATCAGGCATCTCAGATTTTTCTGCGAACAATTGATGGTGATGTGGCGATCCGCGCAGGTCATATCAATTACTGCAGCGGAATCGGCATGGGTCAGGCTCATGTGACGCTCGCAGATGGTCATGAGCGATATGCTGCCTGCATTGGCGGCATGGTGTCGATGTTAAATGGCGAGTGCCAGGTAGCAGCGACAACATGGGAATGGAAGGAAGAGATTGATGAGGAGCGCGCAAAGAAAGCAAAGGAACGAGCCGAGGAGCGCCTGAATCAGAAAAATCTTTCAGACAGAGAGCAAAGAATTGCCGAGGCAAAGCTTCGCAGAGCACTAGTCCGGCTTCATGTAACAAACGAAGAATAAAAAAATCCCCCGTCTGGCATGGATGTGCCAGGTGGGGGATTTTTTTATTCGGTCCGGAAGTTTTACGAAGGGGCGCTTCGATTAGTGACTTTGTCGTCTCGTAAAGCACATCATCTTAGCGCCCGTTAGGTTACGAGGCTTACTTTGAGAAAATCATAGCGAATAATTGCTTCGCATTCGGGATATTTCCCTTGTACATGGACATTGCCTTGTAGATACGTCCGGCAAGTGCCATGCCAAGAAGGGCGGTAATGACCACGACTGCGAGGGAGCCGCAGGCCTTGGCAATGGAGATGGAGCCAAGAAGCAGGTGGCTTGGTGAAACAAGGATTGATGTAAATGGAATCCAGTCGAGGATGCCGACGGAACCCATCGAATCAAAGTTTCCGGAGAAGCTACCCGTACCGAGTGTTGCAAAGAAGCTAAGCAGCAGGACAATAACGAAGATACCGTTTGTCATGCTTAGGTCTTCCTGCTTGGAAGCTATTGCACCGCCAATTGAGGCGATTGCAAGGTAGAGAAGCAGGCCAGCTGCTAAGTAGAGTAAGAAAAATAGGATGTTGACCGGTGTAAAGATGCTTGAGAGCAGTCCCATATGACCAAACATCTGGATGAGCGGCATGGTGGTATCTGGATTGATTGTTTTTACTGCCCAGATACCGGCTGCAAAGCCGCCCCACAGTCCGATTACCCACAGTGCAATTTGAATGACACAGGTAAATGCCTGTGCAAGTACTTTTCCGATGACCATTGCCTCTGGCTTTACAGATACAAGCATCGTATCCATAAGCTTAGAGGATTTTTCTAGTACAACACAGTTTGCGGTGCCCTGACCGTAGAACAGAATCAAGAAATACAGAAGCATGATGTTTACATATGGAAGCATGTAACCTAAGACGTTTTTAACGGTAGCATCTGCATTCTGCTCGGAGTTGGCATCGTCGCCGCTTACAAGTGTGTCTGTGCCGTTCTGGCTCTCATAATAGGAATATTTATAGTTGATGCCGCCAAGAGCCGTGAGATCACTGATCGATGCCCCTGATTTGGCTACGGCAAAGACGGAGAACATCTGGCTTAAAAAGTCGCTGTAGTCATCGGCATCGTCCATGGAGAGGGCAGATGCTTCTGGCAGGATTACGCTTGTGTGAAAGCCATCCTCGTCGGAGGTGACAACGACAACCAGTGCATTGCCAGTATCAGTTTCGGCAACGGCGAGTGCATCCTCGTCGGTGTCAAAGCTGTGATAGGAAATGGAAGCGAAGGTTTCGTTGCCGGATGATTTTGCAATCATATTGAAAACGGAAAAGTCGAATGCATTTCCATCGGTTAGGTCAGCTGTATATACGTCGGAAATGACGGCGCTTGGTGTGTCACTTTTTTGAGTGAATTCCAAGAAAGACATAATTCCGAGCGGGAGCGCAAAGCATAACAGCATGACAATAAGTGTCGCTGTCTTCCAGCCCTTTGTGAGGCGGTGGCGCACAGTAAAGCCAAAGACCTTCTTTAGTCCGTTCAAAAAGGATTTCATAATGTAGCGCCCTCCTTTTTTCTATTTTTAAAAATTTGAAACAGCTGAGAAATTCCCATGTGGCTGCCGCGGTACAGCAAAAGATCGCGGTATACCTTTGCACAGAATATGCTCAGTGCAACAAGAATGATTGCCTGAATAACCCAAGAAAGAATCAGGACAATCAGTGAAATATTTCCGCACACATACGAAACTGGTGCGCAGAATACGCTGATGACCGGGCAAAGGGAAAGCACGGCTGCGGCAACTGCGTTATTGGAGATAATCGGTGTGAAGCAGGATACGATGTAACCAACCATAATAAGGAGCGTTACAACCATGATCGCTGGCTCAGACTGTTCCATTGTATTGCAACAGGTTCCGATCAGACCGGACAGAACCGCGTAGGTCGCAAATGCGAGAAGCAGTGAGATCAGTGCAATTACAATGGTGCCCCAGTTTAGATTCAGCTGTGAGAGATCAATGCCCATCTGAGAAAGTGTGGTGCTAAGACTTGCCATCTGAAGATACTCGACACTGATTTCATAGGAAAGAACAAATCCGATTGCCATCATCGCGATCATGATTAACACATAGGTCATGACAGCCAGAATCTTTCCAAGTAAAAGTGCGAGTGGGGAAACGCTTACCATCAGCAGTTCAATCAGCTTGGAATCCTTTTCGGTGACGATGCAGCGAATGATAAAGCTTGCAGAAAGCAGACACAAGATCATAACTACGATCGAATAGCCGTACTGGATGGCAAAGTTGGCATCAAAGCCAATACTTTCTGTGCCATTTTTCTGATCAAGGTAGTCAGCGGCGCTCATACTGTCCACATCGTAGGAATTTTGTGCGGACAGGCCAAGTGAAGCAAAGCGCTCCGATGTCATCTGGGAGGAAATCGCGGTCAGAAGTGATTCCAGATCCTCTGTTTTGAGGGAGCTGTTTTCTGCAATATGGCTCTCTACGGTGCAGGCACCGCTCTTATCTGGTGCGCTGATATAAACGTAGACATCAGTGTCGCCTAAATGATCGGCATAGGAAGTTTTGTCAAACTCAGCGGTTTCAAATGAAACAGATGAAAAAGCAGCATTTTGAGCCGTCAATGCATCAAAATCAAGTTCGGTTCCACTCTCATTTGTCACATAAGCTGTTTGAATTGGGCTGATTGAAACACTATTTCCGGTAAGGTTTTGAAGCGGAAGTGAAATAAGCGCCATTACAAATAAAATGAGCATTGAAACAATATTTGATTTGCTTTTCATGGTCTGACTAAGTGTAAATGAATATACGCTTTTCAGTCCACGAAGATTGTCATTATTCTTCATGTGCCTCACCTACCTTACTTACAAAGATCTCATGCAGAGACGGTTCGCGAAGATTAAAGGTAACGATTGTGATTCCTGCCTGAATAAGTGTGCCAAGCAGTGCATTTGCCTGCGCTTCACCAGTTACCTTCAAATGATATTCGCCTGCTAACTCAGAGAGAATCGAAATACCGGCATCATGGATATATGAGGTGATATCGGATTCTGTCTTTAGAAACAGGTGAACACGTCCATAACTTTTCTTGATCGTATTTAAGTTACCAGAAAGAATCGTTTTGCTGTGATCAAGTATTGTAAGATCAGTACAAAACTCCTCAATGGTGGACATTTGATGGTCAGACATAATCAGATATTTACCCTTATTGATCTGCTCGTGAATGATATCCTTAAACAAATCAGTATTGACAGGATCAAGACCAGAAAGCGGCTCGTCAAGAATAAGAAGCTCCGGGTCAGAAATAAGAGCTGCAATCATCTGAATTTTTTGCTGATTTCCTTTTGAAAGCTGATCAGCTGTCTTTGGTGCAATGCGCTTTTTTCTCTGATTACTGCTTCCAAATAAGCCTTTTTTCTTTGGTGAAGCTTCCTCATTCATGCGCGCCTTTTTTGCCTGAATATCGGCATATTCCTGCGGATAAAGATATTCAATAATATCAAAGCGCTCTGCCCAGTAGTGGATTCGCTTTTTTGCTTCAGAAGCTGATACACCGCGCAGGGCGGCAAAATACATAAGCTGATCCATAATAGTATATTTAGGATACAAACCGCGCTCCTCTGCAAGATATCCTACATTGCAGTTATTTATATCAAGCGGCTTTCCATTCCATGTGACAGTTCCGCTGTCACGTGAAAGCATGCCAAGCATCATACGGATAGAAGTCGTTTTTCCTGCTCCGTTTGTTCCAAGAAGTGCATAGACACCCGGACTGTTCATCTCAAAGCTTAAGTGATCAACAACGGTCCGTGTTCCGTATTTTTTTGAAAGATCTTGTACAACTAAACTCATAATTCCTCCTCTTAACATTCAAAGTAAATTTTTGTAGTGCTGTGACTAGCATATCATGAAATTATCCAAATGAAATACGGATGCAAAATTGAGGTATGTTTTTGTAATTTACAGTCATCACAATTGCTGTACATGCTTACAAAATTATGATATACTGAGAAAATAAAAAGCAATCCATGTGATGCAAAAATGTTAAAGGAGGAGCATTATGTTTGGCAGGCTTTTGTCATTTGAACCAGATGCCACAGGCGTAACGGTAAAGTTTGAACATAAAGAGGGAAGAATTTCCTTTATTACAGACCGCATTGTGCGAGTATACAGCTCGATGGAAGAAAAGCACAGACCATCAAGGGCAGTTGTGCAGGAACCAAAGAAGGTTGATTTTCAGGCACGTCAGCAAAAAGAGTTTATTACAATTAAAACAAAGAAGCTTCTTGTTCGCGTAAGAGATGAGTTTCAGGTTGATTTTTTGACACCAGATGGCCGAATGATCTCTGAGCAGACCGCAAGAACAACAAAGAAGCAGGAGATTACAGCACAGCAGGCCGAATTACTGGCAAAGGAAGGTCATGAGCTGCCAAAAAAGCAGTCAGATCATACATTTGAAGTTGTGCGTATGCTTCATCCAAAGGAGCATATCTATGGTCTTGGCGATAAGACTGGCTTTCTTGATAAAAGAGGCTACGCTTATGAAATGTGGAATAGCGACATTCCAGATACGCATACAGATTTTTTCCCAAGTCTTTATAAGTCTGTTCCGTTCTTTATTTCAATGCGTCCTCATTTTACATATGGAATTTTTCTTGACAATACGTCAAAGTCTTATTTTGATATGGGAAAGGAAGAGGCAGAGCGCTATTATTTTGCAGCAGACGGCGGCGATTTAGACTACTATTTTATTGCAGGCGAGACAATGCGTGATATTTTAGGTGCGTACACAGGACTGACAGGACGCACTGCGCTTCCGCAGAAGTGGACGCTTGGATATCATCAGTCACGCTGGGGATATATTACCGAGGACGATATCATGGATGTTGCAGAAAAGATGCGTCAATGCCGTATTCCATGCGACAGTATTCATTTTGATATCGACTACATGGATGCTTTTAAGGTATTTACATGGAATCGGAAAAATTATAAGGATCCTAAAAAGACATTACAGAAGTTGACTGAGATGGGCTATAAGCCAGTTACTATTATTGATCCAGGTGTCAAAAAAGAAGATGGCTACGATGTTTACGAGGAGGGAATTAAGAACGGCTATTTTGCCTTCTCAGCAGAGAATGAGCTTTATGTGAACGAGGTATGGCCAGGTGATGCTGTTTTCCCGAGCTTTACTAATCCAAAGGTACGCAGCTGGTGGGCAGACAAGCAGAAATTTTTAATTGATATGGGTGTTCGCGGTGTATGGAACGATATGAATGAGCCTGCGAGCTTTAAAGGTCCGCTGCCTGATGATGTACAATTTGCAGATGAGGATGATACAGTAATTCTCCATAAGGATGCTCATAACATCTATGGTCACTGCATGGCGATGGCAACAAAGGATGGATGGTTAAAATATGATGGCCGCAGACCATTTATAATCACACGTGCAGCATATGCCGGAACGCAGCGTTATGCGCTTGTATGGACAGGCGATAACCAAAGTATTTGGGCACATTTACAGATGGCGATTCCGCAGCTTTGCAATCTTGGCCTTTCTGGATTTTCATATGCTGGAACAGATGTAGGCGGCTTTGGTGCAGATACAACAAAGGAACTTTTGGCACGTTGGGTTCAGGTTGGATGTTTGTCACCGTTTTTCAGAAATCATAGTGCACAGGGTACGAGAAAACAGGAGCCGTGGCAGTTTGATAAGGAGCTTTTAGAGATTTACCGCAAGTATGTAGAGCTTCGATATCACTTGCTTCCATATATCTACGACTGCTTCTTTGAAAGTGAGCAGACAGGCCTTCCTATTATGCGTCCTCTTATGTTAAATTTCGAAAAGGATGCAGAAACTTACGAAATAAATGATGAGTTTATGGTAGGTGAGTGGCTGCTTGCTGCTCCAGTTGTAACACAGGGAACAACTATGCGTCTTGTCTATCTCCCAGAGGGTGCGATGTGGTACGATTTCTGGACAGGAGAAAAGTATAAGGGTGGTCAGTATATTACAAAGAAGGCACCGTTAGATACTATGCCGCTGTTTGTACGCGCAGGTGCTGTGCTGCCGCTTTATCCTTTAATGCAGTATGTTGGTGAAAAGGAAGTGGAAGACTTGACACTTGCAGTTTACCCGGGCATTGGAAATTATATTCATTATCAGGACGATGGTGAGAGCTTCGCCTATAAAAAGGGCGGCTACAATGCATATGTATTCTCACAAAATAACGGCCGTCTGCAGATTAAAGATGCAGTAAAGAATTACGAAAAGCCATATAAGGGCTTCTATGTTAAGATCTGCCGTGATGGTGTGACGGCACTGTCAGAGACACCTGGTGAGTATTTGAACGCAGAGTAAGCAAAGCAAAATTAAGATTAAACCTAAGTGACTTAAAGTGTCATAAAAGCTGTGGTGATAAGCCACAGCTTTTTTTGAAAAAATCTAAAAAAAGTTCTTGACATCTAATAAGGGTTTGGGTATACTAATTTGCGATAGGAAATGATAAATGTTATCAAGTATAAGAAATAAAAGAAAGAGAGGTATGTGCTATGCCATTATCGATGGCTCCAGAGGGCAAGGAGAATGTAATATGCAAGATTGGCGGCAAGGAGGAAACCAGATTGTTTCTGGAGAGACTAGGGTTTGTTGTCGGCGCAATTGTTACGGTTATTTCTGAGATTCAGGGTAATCTGATTGTCAACGTAAAGGATTCAAGAGTTGCGATTGGCAAGGACATGGCCGGTAAAATCTTGGTTTCCTAAGAGAAACAATGTGCACCTGTTATACACCAGGTCGCGGAAAGGGGTTTGATATGAAAACACTGAAGGATGCAAGCATCGGTCAGACTGTAAAGGTAAAGAAGCTGACAGGTGAAGGCCCGGTGAAGCGCCGTATCATGGATATGGGAATCACAAAGGGCGTTGAGATCTATGTAAGAAAGGTAGCACCGCTTGGTGATCCGGTAGAGGTAACTGTAAGAGGATACGAGTTATCACTGCGTAAGGCAGATGCTGAGATGATTGAGGTAGAATAAATTTTTTTTACCTAAAGGTTAGCTTATACTAATAAAAATGAGCGTAAGCGATTAGAAATCAGCCGTGACAAATCAAAGTAGCATTTGCAAAATAGTAAAAAAGGCGAGAAAACAGGAGGTTTGTAATGTCAATTAAGATTGCATTAGCAGGTAATCCCAACTGTGGTAAAACAACACTTTTTAATGCGCTGACAGGATCCAATCAGTTTGTAGGAAACTGGCCAGGTGTTACAGTTGAGAAGAAGGAAGGTAAGTTAAAGTGGGATAAGGAAGCTACAATTATGGATCTTCCGGGTATTTATTCATTATCCCCTTATACACTTGAGGAAGTTGTAGCAAGAAATTATCTGATCACGGACAGACCAGATGCGATTTTAAATATCGTAGATGGTACTAATATTGAGAGAAATCTGTATTTGTCTACACAGATCATGGAGCTGGGTATTCCAGTAGTTATGGCAATCAATATGATGGATCTTGTTCGCAAGAGTGGTGATCAGATTAATGTTGATAAGCTGTCCAAAAAGCTTGGATGCCCTGTTGTTGAGATTTCAGCATTAAAGGGTGACGGTATTAAGGAAGCAGCAAACAAGGCAGTTGAGCTTGCAAAGAAAAAAACATTAAGCAAGCCGGTACATGAGTTTTCAAAGGAAGCAGAGGACATTATTGCAGATGTTGAGAATAAGCTGACCGGAATCAAGGATGAGCAGAAGCGCTTCTTTGCAATCAAGCTTCTTGAGAAGGATGATAAGATTGCAGCTCAGATGAAGTCTGTTCCGGATGTTTCTGATGAGATCAGCCGCATGGAGGATACATTTGATGATGATACTGAGAGTATTATCACAAATGAGCGTTATACATACATTTCATCTATTATCGGTGAGTGCTGTAAAAAGGCACATGGCGGCAAGAAGCTGACGCTTTCCGATAAGATTGACCGTATTGTAACGAATCGTTTTCTGGCTCTTCCAATTTTTGCTGTTATCATGTATATTGTATATTATGTATCAGTAACAACAGTTGGAACCATTGCAACTGACTGGGCAAATGACGGAGTATTTGGCGATGGCTGGTATCTGGCAGGAATTGGCCGCAGTGCATATGAAGAAGATGCTGGTGAGTATGGCGATGCAGAGACAATCATTAATGCATTCGTTGATGAGTCTGGTGATGAGGAACTGGCAGCAGCAGTAGATGCTGAATCAGAGGATTATGATCCAGAGGCAGCAATCACAGCTGTAAAAGCTTATGCAGCAACAGTAGCAGATGACGCAGAAGTAACTTACGTTGTTCAGGATGAGGAAACCATGGCAGAGGAAGATGAGACTGCTAATGGCGCTGATTTAAAGGCAGCAGTAGAAGTTTATGAAAAGTGGAATGCAACCGCTCCTGATAATGCCGATTATGGCATCTGGATTCCTGGTATTCCAGCATTTTTGGAGTCTGCTCTTGATGCAGCAAATTGTGCAGACTGGTTAAGAGGTCTGATCATGGATGGTATCGTAGCCGGTGTAGGAGCTGTACTTGGTTTCGTTCCACAGATCTTGATTTTGTTCATCTTCTTAGCTTTCCTTGAAGGATGCGGATACATGGCTCGTATCGCATTCATCATGGACCGTATTTTTAGAAAGTTTGGTCTTTCTGGTAAATCCTTTATCCCGATGTTAATCGGTTCTGGATGTGGTGTTCCTGGAATCATGGCTTCACGTACTATCGAGAATGACAGAGACCGCAAGATGACCATCATGACAACTACCTTCATTCCGTGTGGTGCAAAGCTTCCGTTTATCGCAATGGTTGCAGGTGCTATCTTCGGCGGTGCTTCATGGGTTGCTCCGTCAGCTTATTTCCTTGGTATCGCAGCAATTATCTGCTCTGGTATCATCTTAAAGAAGACAAAGTTATTTGCTGGAGATCCGGCTCCGTTTGTTATGGAGCTTCCGGCTTACCATATGCCAACAGTAGGCAGCGTTCTTAGAAGTATGTGGGAGCGTGGATGGTCCTTCATCAAGAAGGCTGGTACAATCATCCTTCTTTCCACTATCGTAATTTGGTTTACTACTTACTTTGGATTTGTTGATGGCGCATTCCAGATGCTTGAAGACGATCAGATCGATTATAGTATCCTTGCAACTATTGGTAAGGCAATCAGCTGGATCTTCATTCCGCAGGGATTTGGCAACTGGCAGGCAACTGTTGCATCTGTTACAGGTCTTGTAGCAAAGGAAAACATTGTTGGTACAATGGGTATCTTGTATGGCGGACAGGAAGGCGTAAGTGTCTATGCAGCAATGGCAGCTTCCTTTACAGCAGTAAGTGGTTACGCATTTTTGGCATTCAATTTGCTGTGTGCTCCGTGTTTCGCAGCAATGGGTGCAATTAAGAGAGAGATGAATAATACAAAGTGGTTCTGGATTGCAATTGGATATCAGTGTGGATTTGCTTATCTGGTAGCTTTAGTAATCAATCAGATTGGCCGTCTCTTTACAGGTGCCGGTTTTGGTGTTGGAACAGTAGTTGCATTTGTAATTATCGCAGCATTTATCTATCTGTTGTTCAGACCATATAAGGAGAGCAAGACGTTTCAGGTTGCAGCCGTAAAGTAATAGTTGGTAATAAGAGTGTATGTGTTTGAAAGGTAAGGTATCTTATGGGAACAGTAATTGTAGGAGTAGTAGTAGCAGGTGTGGTTGGACTGATTGTTCGCAGTATGGTAAAGGATAAAAAAGCAGGAAAGTCACTCCAGTGCGGAGGCGACTGCAAGCACTGTGGAGGTCATTGCCACTGAGCAAAAAAGAATGGAGCAGCCTATGCAGCAAAGAAATATGCAAAAAGATGCGATATTAAACAGACTCAGACAGCGAGGATGCAGGATCACTAAGCAGCGGATGGTGTTGCTTGATATTATACTGGACGGGGATTGTTCAAGCTGCAAAGAGATTTATTACAAGGCATCGAAGATTGACCCAAGCATTGGCTCAGCAACAGTTTACCGTATGATTAACATGCTTGAGGAGATCGGAGCAATTAATCGCCGCAACATGTATAGGGTTTCCTGTACACAGCCTTGTGATGAATTAGAAGATGAAGTGCAGAAAAGTGGAAAACATGCATGCACAATTGAATTTGATGATAATTCAAGTATCGTGCTTACACAAAAGGCGTGGAATCAGATCATACAGACAGGACTTTCCGTATGTGGTTACAAAGATAAGCAGGCGATTCGCAGTATCAATCCGGCATAAGTTGGTCTGGCTTAATTGAAAAAATGTTCGTAATGATAAACTTTATCATTAAGACGGTAGAAATCATTACACATATTCTTTATAATAAAAAGCAGGCAAAGAATAAAGCTTTGCCTGCTTTTTACATAGAGATCAAACAGGAGGATATAACTATGAGTTTACATGATTTAGATTACAAAAAAGGTGGTATTTTTGCAGCAGGTGTTCTGTTTGGAACAGCAGGTATTAAGGCACTTTCAAGCAAGGATGCAAAGAATGTATATACAAAGATTACAGCAGCAGTACTTCGTGCAAAGGACTGTGTATTAGATGTAGTATCAAATATTCAGGAAAATGCGCAGGATATTTATGCCGGAGCACAGCAGATCAATGATGATCGCGCGGCAGCAGAAGAAGCGGCAGATGCAGAAGGTCAGGATGAGGCAGAAGAGACAGCAGAGGCAGAAAAAAACGAGACAGAAGAGAAGGCTGAATAATGAAATTTAAGATAAAGCATGAAACAAAGGGCAGAATACGTGTCCGTGCCATTATGAAGCACATGACGGCAAAGGAAGCTGATCTGCTTGAGTATGCTCTGTCTAATAAGGAGGGGATCACTTCAGTGCGCGTCAATGAACGTACCGCTGATGTGGTCCTTTGCTATAAGACTGACAGAGCAACAGTTCTTTCCTATTTAAGAAAGTGCCATGTAGACGAGATTGAGGCACCAGAAAGCTATCTGGCACATTCGGGAAGAACACTGAACAACGAGTATTGGGATAAGCTTGTTGGAACGGTTGTTTGGCGCTGCACAAAGAATTTGTTTGTGCCGGCACCAATACGTACATGCATTACACTTGCAGCAGCGATTCCTTATATCTGGAAGGGTGTAAAAACACTTGCAAAGGGAAAGCTTGAGGTCCCAGTGCTTGATGCGACTGCGATTACCATCTCCATTGCAAGAGGTGATGTGTCTACGGCAAGCTCTGTCATGTTCCTTCTTGGAATTGGAGAGATCTTAGAGGAGTGGACTCATAAAAAGTCTGTTGGCGATCTTGCAAGAAGCATGTCTTTAAATGTATCTAAGGTATGGATGATTGCCGGTGAGCAGGAGGTTCTTGTTGATGCGTCTACGATCAAAGAAAATGATAAGATTGTAATTCATATGGGCAATGTCATTCCGTTTGATGGAACAGTTGAGAGCGGAGAAGGCATGGTGAATCAGGCGTCTATGACAGGCGAGTCTGCAGCAGTTAGAAAATATGCAGGAACAACTGTGTATGCAGGAACAGTTCTTGAGGAGGGTGAGCTGACAGTTAACGTCAAAAAGCTTGGCGGTGCGAGCCGTTATGAGCAGATAGTTGTCATGATTGAGGAGTCAGAAAAATTAAAATCATCTATGGAAGGAAAGGCAGAGCGCCTTGCAGATAAGCTTGTTCCGTATACCTTCCTGACAACGGGACTGACTTATCTCTTTACTAGAAATCTGACAAAAGCTACTTCTGTGTTGATGGTAGATTTTTGCTGTGCGCTAAAGCTTTCAATGCCGATTGCAGTGTTGTCCGCAATTAAAGAGGCAAGAAACCGTAACGTCAATGTAAAGGGCGGAAAGTTTTTAGAGAGCATAGCAGATGCAGATACAATTGTATTTGATAAAACTGGTACGCTGACAAAAGCAGAGCCGACTGTTGTGAAGGTTGTTTCTTTTAATGGTGATTCTGAGGATGAGCTGCTTCGCACGGCTGCATGTCTGGAGGAACATTTTCCTCATTCTATGGCAAAGGCTGTTGTGGATGCTGCAAAGAAAAAGAGTCTTGACCATGAGGAAAAGCATTCAAAAGTAGAGTATATTGTGGCACATGGTATTTCCACGCAGCTTGAAGGAAAAAAGACAATTATTGGAAGTCATCACTTTGTTTTTGAGGATGAAAAGTGTCATATTCCAGAAGGCAAGGAGAAGTTGTTTGAACAGCTTCCGCTGGAGTATTCTCATCTGTATCTTGCAATTGAAGGTGAACTTGCTGCAGTAATCTGCATTGAAGATCCGCTCCGTGAGGAGGCCGCTGATGCGATTCGTGCGCTGAAGGAAAGCGGAATTTCTAAGGTAGTAATGATGACGGGAGATAGTGATCGAACTGCCAGAGCAATTGCAGGCAGAGTTGGCGTTGATCAGTATTTTTCAGAGGTACTTCCAGAAGATAAGGCCCGTTTTGTTGAACAGGAAAAGGCAGCAGGACGAAAGGTCATTATGGTTGGAGATGGTGTAAATGATTCACCGGCGCTTTCTGCTGCCGATGTAGGCATTGCTATAAGCGATGGTGCAGAATTAGCGCGTGAAATCGCTGATGTTACAATAGCAGCAGAGGATCTGTTTGAGGTTGTAACACTTCGCAAGTTGTCAAAGAGATTGATGAAGCGTATTTATCGCAATTATAAGGTAATAGTGGGATTTAACTCAGCACTTATTGCGGGAGGTATTGCAGGTGTTTTGCAGCCAACTACATCAGCACTTTTGCATAATACATCAACACTTTTAATTGCGATGGAGAGCATGAAGCCTCTTCTTCATGAGGAAAATCAATAAAAATAAGCAGTTCGCTAAGAGATAAGATTTTGAGACAGGGCAGCAGACAATAAAATGTCTGCTGTCTTATTTTGTCAATAAAAATGGTAAATAAGAGAAAAAATAAAGTGAAATCGTTAATATGAATCAAGTAAAGAATATTAACGTTGTGAATAATATAATAAAAACATGATTCTAAAATGAACATTATAGTTAAAAGGTCATAATTAGGAGAAAACAATAAAAAAGTAAGTAGAATCATTTTCATAATCGTTCTACTATGTAGACATGAGAAAAAGATGGCTGAAAGATGTAGTAAGCTATCTTAGGAGAAAGGAGAAGTTCGATTATGAGAAAATTTGCAGCAATTTCCCTCGCAGGAATCATGGCTTTTGGCGCACTTCCAGTTATGGCTGAGGAGACAAGCACAGAGGCAGCTACCGAGGCTGGCAGTGAGGCAGCTGAGTCAGATCAGGTAGAGAATAACTGGGAGCCATTTGCAGAGAATGTAACTTTACGTGTTCCAGTTTATGACAGAGGTGTTGAGGGCGTTCCGGATGTAACAAACAACTACTGGACACAGTGGATTCAGGAAAACTTCGGTGATAAGTATAACATCACTGTTGAGTATGTTCCGATCACAAGAACTGATGTTATGACAAGCTATGCACTTCTTGCAGCTGATCAGAATCTTCCGACAATTCTTATGGAGTACGATTATCCGAAGCTGTCCACATGGGTAAATGACGGATATTTAACTTCCTTTGATATGGATGCATTCAAAGAGGTAGCTCCAAACTACTATGCTCGTATGGAGGCAGACGGACAGATTCCATATACTACAATCGGTGATGAGACTTATTTCGCACTGGCATCTAATCCGAATTACAACATCAACTATACATGGCAGACATTTGTTCGTATGGACTGGTTAAAGCAGGTTGGTTATGATCATGTTCCAACAAAGCGTGACGAGTATCTTGACGCAATGAAGAAGATCCAGGAGGCTGGTCTTTGCGAGCATCCAGGTGGTGGTACTATGATCACAGGTCTTGGTTCCGATCAGAACCATGCATATCGTGAGTATCCGTTTAACGAGCTTGACTGGGCTATGTATGGTGATTATAACATTCCGGCACTTGGAACTGATGCAAACTACAACCTGTTAAAGAGAGCAAATGAGGATTACAATAACGGAATTACAGATCCAGAGTATTACCTGATCGATGGCGAGACAGCAAAGGCAAACTTCATCAACGGTGATGCATATTCATATGGATGCTATATCAGCTCTGATATGCCTGTACTGACTTCCTTCTATGAGACAAACCCAGATGCTGAGCTAGCTATTTATCCAGTTGTTACTGAGGATGATACAGCAGCGGATGGAATCACTGTTACTCCTGCTTATCGTTCAAATAACCCATTTGGTATGATGGTAGGCTTCTCATCATCTGCAACAGAGGATGAGTTAAAGGCAGCATGGATGTATCTTGAGTGGATGTGCAACGATGATGTACTCTTTACTATGCAGTATGGTATTGAGGGTGAGAACTTCAACTACAATGAAGATGGTCTGCCAGTATCTGTAGCTGATTACAGCGGAGACTACAAGCAGGGTTACAACAGCAGCGGTGATTACTGGAGCTGTGAGACAGCATCTAAGGCAGCAGGTACTATCGAGGATGTTATCTATGCAACAACACCGCACAATCTGCCGCAGGATTTCACTCAGGATGTAATCGACTTCTACTATGCAAGACAGGAAATCGCTGAAAAGTATGCAGTTGCTGACTGTCTGTATGCATCTTCTATGGAGAATACTTCCGAGTATCAGCAGACATTAGTTACTCTGTACAAGGAAGCACGTGATACTTTGACCATGTGTACACCGGAAGAGTTTGACGAGAAGTATCAGCAGTATACCGATGATTTCAATGATGCAGGATTTGCAGATATCACTGAAGAGCGTAAGGCTGCATTTGAGGATGGAAATACCACAAGACTGCCAGAAGCACAGAAGGCAGCTGAGTAAAATAGCTTTTAGTAGTAAATCTTCCTTATAAAAGAAAAGTTCGCCGTACCTGTTATGCAGGTGCGGCGGACTTTTTTTAAAATTAATCAGCAAAAAGTGGAGTTGAAAGGTAGCGATCACCAGTGTCAGGAAGCAGCACAACAATTGTCTTACCTTTTGACTTAGGCCGTTTTGCAATCTCAATAGCTGCCCACAGAGCAGCACCGGAGGAGATACCAGTAAGGATGCCTTCTTTCTTTCCAAGGCTCTTTCCTGTTGTAAAGGCATCATCATTAGATACAGCAATGATTTCATCATAAATGGAAGTGTCAAGCACCTCTGGAATAAAGCCAGCACCAATACCCTGAATTTTATGAGGACCTGCATTTCCAGTGGACAGGACTGCTGAAGATGCTGGCTCAACAGCAACGATTTTTACAGACGGTTTCTTGGACTTTAAGTACTTGCCAACACCTGTGATTGTACCGCCTGTGCCGACACCGGCAACAAACACATCAACGTTGCCCTCGGTATCTTCGTAAATTTCTGGACCAGTTGTCTCAAAATGAGCTTTTGGATTTGCCGGATTAACAAACTGACCAGCAATAAAGCTGTTTGGATAGAGCTTTGCAAGTTCATTAGCTTTTGCAATCGCACCAGACATGCCTTTAGAACCATCACTTAACACAAGCTCTGCACCATATGCCTTCATTAGCTGACGGCGCTCAATGGACATTGTATCAGGCATAACTATGATCAGACGATATCCTCTGGCTGCGGCAACGCTTGCTAATCCGATTCCAGTATTTCCGGAAGTTGGCTCAATGATTACAGTGTCAGGCTTTAAAATACCCTTTGCTTCGGCATCATCAAGCATAGCCTTAGCAACACGATCCTTTACAGATCCGGCTGGGTTAAAATACTCAAGCTTAGCGAGCAGTCTGGCCTGCAGGCCGAGTTCCTTTTCAATGTGAGTTAGTTCCAGCAGAGGGGTCTTTCCGATAAGCTGGTCAGCAGATGTGTAAATCATGGCAGTATCCTCCTTTTATGGACATATTTTATTTACGGGGATTATAGCACTATAAACCTACCATGTCAATAGGTTTAAAATAACGAAAGCAACAGGATTAAAATGAGAAAAAAACTCAATAACAGCATTGACGCTTACAATAAAATAAGGTAAACTTAACACAAGTTAGAAATAGCTAACATATGAGAAAAGCAGGCTATTGAGTATCAATAGAGTTTATCGTTTATATCAGAATATTTTGCATTTTGAAAGGAGTGTTTTAATGAGTGTTGTTATTGTTGGTGGTCATGACCGTATGGTAAGTCAGTATAAGAAAATTTGTAAGGATTTTAAATGTAAGGCAAAGGTGTTTACGCAGATGTCTGCAAATTTGAGTGGTCAGATTGGAAGCCCTGATTTGCTGATTTTATTTACCAATACTGTTTCTCACAAAATGGTTCACTGCGCTGTGACAGAGGCAGAAAAATGTAATGCTAATATTGTGCGCTGTCATACAAGCAGCCAGAATGCGCTGACAGAAATCCTTCAAAGAGAGGTTGGCTGAATTTTCTTGGCGCACAGCAGTGCTGTATAAAATAGGATGTATATTTTGCAAAAAGTTTGTATAATCCTTGAAAGATGGATTTTACACACAAAACTAACTTGTAATTTCTGCTTTGTGGTGTTACGATAAATTTGATAACCACAGGAGGCAGATAACAGTATGAAAAATATTTTTTACGATAAGAGTAAGATTGATTATGGGAATTTGCTGTTTCCGCGGCGGGCGCTGTGGATGCTGCTGATTCCCTTAATTATTGAGCAGATGCTAAACTCTTTGATGGGAATGGTTGATACGCTTATGGTCAGCCGTGTCGGAGCAGAGGCGATTTCAGCCGTTTCGCTTGTTGATTCGATAAACAACCTGGTACTTCAGGTATTCGCAGCGATGGCAGCAGGTGCGGCAATCATCTGCTCACAGTATTTGGGACGAAAAGATGAAAAAGGCTGTAATGATGCTGCCAAACAGATTGTGCTTACCGTAGTAGTGATTTCATCTGTTATTATGATTATTGGCGTTGGCTTTCGAAAGCCGCTGCTTCATTTGATATTCGGAAGTGTCGAAGAAGCTGTTATGACTAACGCTCAGATTTATTTTTTGATTACGGCGCTTTCATATCCGTTTATAGCACTGTTTCAGGCAGGCGCAGCATTTTATCGTGCATGTGGAAATTCTAAGTTTACAATGAAAACAGCACTGATCGCAAATGTAGCTAATATTGTTGGAAATACATTGTTTATTTTTGTTTTACAGATGGGCGTAGCAGGAGCAGCTGTTTCCACATTGATTTCACGAGCATTGTGTGCGTTTGTTGTTTTCTACGCACTTAGAAAGCCAGGCTATGCAATTCAGCTTAAGAATTATTTTTCTATTCGCCCAGACTTGAATCTGATAGTGAAGATTCTTGCAATCGGTGTTCCGTCAGGTATAGAAAATGGAATGTTCCAGTTTGGAAAACTTGCAATTCAGTCTACAGTATCATCACTTGGAACAGCAGCAATCGCAGCACAGGCGATGACAATCATTTTCGAAAATGTAAATGGAATGGCAGCAGTCGGAATAGGTATTGGATTAATGACGGTTGTTGGCCAAAGCATTGGTGCAGGACGGCAGGAAGAGGCAAAATATTACATAGTGAAGCTTGCCGGTTATGCAGAGGTTGCGATGATTATAAGCTGTATTCTTGTGTATATTGCGGCGCGGCCGGTTACTGTACTGGCAGGCATGAGTGAAGAGAGTACCGCGCTTTGTATGCAGATGATTCTTGCCATCACGATTGTAAAGCCTCTTCTTTGGGTACCTTCATTTACACCGCCAAATGGTCTTCGCGCAGCAGGTGATGTGCGATTTTCAATGATTACTGCGACATTGACGATGTGGCTGTGCCGTGTAGCACTTTCTATCTTTTTGATGCGTGTCGTAAAGACAGGTCCGATAGGTGTTTGGTATGGAATGTTCGCAGACTGGGGAGTAAGAGGCGTTATCTTTACAATCCGTTTTGTGAGAGGAAAGTGGCTTAGATTTAAGGTCATTTAAAATAATAATTCGCTCAAAGATAAGTCCTGCGATAAACCAAAATGGTGCAAAGTCAAGGCGTATCAGTCCATTTATATTTGTAGGATCACCAGTGTAATCCCACGGGCAGATGCCGAGTGTGCGAAGAAGCAGGCCAGATGTATATTCCACAGCGTATATACAAATGGTGTAAATTAGACCGCGCAGCACGATTGGCTTGCTGCAAAGCCGGCGCCAGATAGGTTCAATGAAAGCAGCAGATCCATAAATGGGAAACATTATAATAGAAGAGTGACCAGTCATGCTGTAGTCGTGAGCAAAAAGAGCACCCATTCCGGTGAAGAAGATTTCAATGAAAAGGCCGGTAAGGCCGCAACGGATAAAATTTTGTCTCATAGGTGGAATCCTTTCGTAGAAGTGTAAAATAGTTACAATTTAGAATCTCCCGAAAAGTGACAAAATAAACGCGCAGCATAAATATAAGAGCAGGAAATAAAAGACAGTAAACTGATAAAAAGTAACATGAAGTAATTAAATAAGAAAGGACAGACTAAATAATGCAGATTGATATAAACGAACTCATTGAACTAGTAAAAAGCGTAAAGCCGATGTTTTTAAATCACACAGAGGCAGAGCATGTAACTGTGAAGGGACGTGCAGATTTTGTTACGCAGGTAGATATCCGTGTGCAGGAATATATGAGAAACGAGCTGTCAAAACGATGGACGGATGTACAGTTCATGGGCGAGGAAAAGGATAACAGTGACATTGATTTTAACGGTGCAGTTTGGATTCTAGATCCAGTAGACGGCACGACAAATTTGATTCATGACTTTAAGGATAGTGCATTGTCCCTAGGGTTGTGTGAACAGGGGCAGGTGACACTCGGCGTGATCTATCAGCCATTTCTTGATGAAATTTTCTGGGCACAGAAGGGAAAAGGCGCGTTCTGCAATGGAAAGCCGATTCATGTAAGTGACACACGGAAATTAGAGGATAGTCTTGTTGCCGTTGGAACAAGCCCATATCATCGTGATCTCACCGAGGAAAATTTTAATGCAATCCGCTGTATTTATGAGCACTGTGTGGATATTCGCCGTATGGGAGCAGCATCCGTTGATCTGGCATATGTTGCCTGTGGACGCGTCGAGGCATACTTTGAGCGAAATTTAAAGCCATGGGATTTTGCAGCAGGAAAAATTATTGTCGAGGAAGCAGGCGGACGAGTGATTGATATAAAAGGAAGCAGTGCAAACGCTATGGCACCGTCTGACATTATAGCGGGAAATGGCTATATCGAAGAAGATATAAAAAAGTTGCTGATTGAACGACGAATTCAATGACAAAGTTTAAAAAGTGTGCTATGATAATTTTGTCGAAAGGAATCACCTTTTGACGAAACAGGGCAGCAAGATACAAAAGATGACGAAACCATACAGGATCACCCTACAAAAGACAACCTGTACGAAAGATGATTTTTACAAAAGATAAAATTCAGAAGTACAAAGGATAGCTTTTACAAAAGATGATTTACAATGTACCAAAGAAAAGCGTTTTCTAAAAGTACAAAAGTGGATGCCTTCAAAAGAAAAGTAATACAAAGATACAAAAGACTGCCCTAGATTACAAAAGAGAAAAGATTGCGAAGATACTAAAGAGAAAGCCGCCGTGCGATAAGTGTAAAAGCTGATTGCATGGCGGTTTTACTATAGAAAAAGAAACTTGTAACAAAAGTAGTTCCATGGTATCATATACATAACATATTATGGCAGTGAATTATCGAAAGGAGATTTAAATGGCACAGTTAAAGCTTCCGATTGGAATTGAAAATTTCAAAAAGATCAGAACAGAAGGATATTACTATGTGGACAAGACTGATGTGATAAGACAGATTTTAGAAGATGGCTGTTTCGTTACATTATTCACACGCCCACGTCGCTTTGGAAAATCATTGAATATGAGCATGCTTCGACATTTTTTTGAAATCGGTACAAACAGTGCGCTGTTTTCAGGTATTAAAGATTGTAAAGTAATGCTGGAAGAGGAATAGATAACAAAGGAGAAAAACTATGGAAATCAAAAAAGTAGCAATTCTAGGAGCAGGAGCGGTAGGCTCCTATGTAATAGAAGGAATTTTAGGATGCAGGGAGATTCGTCTTGGCGTAATCGCAGAGGGAGAACGAAACGCACGTCTTAAGAGTGCAGGCTGTACTATAAATGGAGTGACCTATCATCCAGAGGTATGGACCTCTCAGGAAACAGACAATATCGATCTTTTAATTGTTTCATTAAAATATGGCGCATTGCCGACCGCATTAGATACAATCAAACAGGCAACTAGCCATAACACGATTGTCATGAGTCTGATGAATGGTGTAGACAGCGAAGAAATAATAGGAGCAAAGATTGGCATGTCACATGTTCTTCCGGCTTTGATCAAAGTGGCATCCCACAAAGAGCCAGACGGCTATCATTTTGATCGCAAGTCCACAATTGGCATTATTTTCGGAGAGTATAAATCACCATTTCAAAGTGAACGAGTCAAAGCAGTCTGCGATCTTTTTGAAAAGAGTGATATAAGCTATCGCATAACTGACTATATCCGCGAGGAAATCTGGAGTAAGTTTCGCCTAAATGTCTGCAATAATCTTCCACAGGCAATTCTCGGTGCGGGTGTAGGCTGCTATCGCGATAGTGTTCATATGAAAGCGATCAGCGAAGGTCTTCGCAGCGAAATAGAAGCAATTGCTGCTGCAAAAGGAATTGAATTTAGCAAAATCGAGTCATCTGCAAAAGGTTCTCCTGTCAAGCCATCCGCTCGTTACTCAACGCTGCAGGATTTAGACGCAAAACGCCATACAGAGATTGACATGTTTTCCGGTGCGCTGATGCGCATGGGCAAAGAACTTGGCATTCCAACCCCATATAATGAATACACCTATCACATGATCAAAGCATTAGAAGAAAAAAACGACGGTTTGTTTGATTATAAAGGAAAAGACGAGACACCAACCTACTCGAAATAAAAATGATTTTGAAGAGTATTACTTGAGGTTACTTAATAATTAAACGAAAAAAGACCATATCAGTAGAGGAATAGCATCTCTTTTGATATGGTCTTTTATGTTAACATTATAGATATTTATGGCTGACTACTCGTAACCTACCGGGCAGCACATCTTATCATCAGAACTTTAGCTGATATTCCCACTCAAATTCCTTGTCATTCATTTGATACTGCGGCAGAAGCTGTGGTCCACAGGAATTACTTCCAACACCACTGTTCTTGTAGTCAAGATGCATGGTTACAAAATCACTTTCCTCAAGCTCATAATTATGCTTCTTTACTGCCAGTTCATAATCAGAGTAGTTAGAAACAGAGAAATCAAAGCTGGTTGCTGCATATGCAGTCACGCCGTTTGTTCCATTTCCAACAGAAGCCTTGCGGCAGTGATAGTGGTTTCCGTTCTCCTGCGGCTTAATGTAATCCTCATGCATATCCCCAACAGTAGATTCAAATGCATCGAACCATGCCAGGTGATGCTTATCAATATAGCATTCCTGAGGACCATATCCTAAGTAAGAAACCTGCTGCCAGCTCTTTGGAAGTGTCAGCTCAACACCAAATCTTGGCAGATACGGCATATCAGTATTGCGCTTTGCATCAATCTTGCATGTAATAGTACCAGCACCATCAATTGTCCAGATTACAGTGAATTTCATGATAGACTGAACAGTAACTGCACACAGATTAACTGTGCTTGTGATCTGTACTGTCTGACCGTCAACTGCATACTCTGTTGTGTAGGTGCGTGTCTGGCTGTGATGATAATTTGCACGCTCCCACTCTTCACGTATGTTGCGGTCATTATCAGTTGGTGCACGGAAAATGCTGTAATCCATAGAGATAGTTTCACCGCCGCGCTCAAGTGATGAGAAGATACCAGTAAATGTATCATACTGATAAGTAAAGCCTTCACCGCTTACTGTCAGGAAACGATCACCCTCTGTAACAGTTGGAGCAGTAGTTTCATCAGTAACACTATTCAGGCGACGAACAGCGCTTCCAGATAATAAGAACTGATCAAAGCCAACTTCATGTCCAGCTGGTACAAGCTCATGAGCAGTCTTTGTAAGGTAAGTCAGCTTCAGGTAGCAGTCAGCTGCTGTCTTTGGCAGAGTAACAGGAATTGTAACCTCTGACTCAGTGTGCGGAGCAGTAGAAGGAACGGCAATTTCACCAGAGCAAAGAAGCTCTCCGTCAGCCTTACACTCATAGGAAAGAGTAATAGCATCAGCCATATCAGTGAAATCAAGCATGTTCTTTAATGCGAGAGTTACCTTGTGTGCGTCAACAAGTCTTGCGCGAACAGGGCGAACAACATTCTTCCACTCATAAACACCAGTGTGCGGTGTGCGGTCTGGATATACAAGTCCATCCATACAGAAGTTTCCATCGTGAGGATACTCGCCAAAGTCGCCGCCATAACCATACATTGTCTTGCCATTTTCAGCAACGCCCTGATTAACTGCGTGATCACACCACTCCCATACGAAGCCGCCGCAGAAGCCATCATATTTCATAATCTGCTGATAATAGTCCTCGATATCTCCAGGGCCGTTACCCATTGCATGAACAAACTCACACTGGATAAATGGCTTCTTCGGACCTTCCTCAGCAAAGTAGCTGTCAACTTCCTCAGTAGTAGCATACATACGGCTGTAAAGATCAAGCATACTCTTATCAAAGCGATTGGAGTGATCCCATGTAGAAGACTCATAGTGAGTAAGACGTGTTGGGTCATACTCTTTTGTCCAGCGTCCGGCATTCTGGTAAGCATAGCCAAAGCCAGCCTCATTTCCAAGAGACCAGATTAAAACAGACGGATGGTTCTTATCGCGGATAACATTTCTCTGAACGCGGTCTAAAACAGCCTCAGTGAAGACACCGCCTTCATCAAGCAGTCCTAATGTGTTCTCACGGTCACTGTGATAGGTACTTAAATATCCGTGCATCTCAATATCAGACTCAGCGATAACATAGAAACCATAACGGTCACAAAGCTCTGTAAACCACGGCGCGTTTGGATAGTGGCTTGTACGGATAGCGTTAAAGTTAAACTGCTTCATAAGAGTCAGATCGCGGATTGCCTGCTCCTTAGAGATAGTATATCCAGTCACTGGGTCTGAATCATGGCGGTTTGTTCCGCGGAACTTAAGATTCTGTCCGTTTACATAAACAACGCCATCCTTGATATAAACTTCACGGATACCAACTGCCTGAGTGATCACTTCATCAGCAGTTGAAATAGTTAAGGTGTACAGATATGGTGTTTCAGCAGTCCAAAGCTTTGCATTTAAAACAGTAAACTCATAAACACCATCTGCTAAGACAGCTTCACCAACTGGATTTTTGTCAGCATCACACAGAGTAAGAACTGGGGAAATCTCACCATCAGCTTCAACACTTACACGAACTACACCAGCGCCGCCATCCTTTAAGAATGTGCGTACAGTATAGTCGCGAACAAAGCTCTTAGGACGAGTTAAAAGCAGAACATCACGGAAAATACCGGACATACGAAGCTTGTCCTGATCCTCAAGATATGTGCCGTCACACCACTTTAATACAAGAACTGCCAGTGTGTTTGTGCCTTCATTAACAAAAGAAGAAATTTCAAATTCGCTGGAAGAATGAGAAACCTGGCTGTAGCCGACAAATTTGCCGTTAACCCATACATAGAAACAGGAATCAACACCCTCAAAATACAGGAAATTGCGCTGTTTTGCAGCCTCAGCTGAGAGAGTGAAGGTAGTGCGGTATGCACCGCTTGCATTTTCCTTTGGAACGTACGGCGGATCAAAAGGAATTGGATAATTTACATTAGTATACTGATGATAATCATATCCGTGGCACTGCCAGCAGGAAGGAACCGGGATGGTATCCATAGAGGAATCATCAAAATCCGGATTGATAAAATCAGCTGGAACAGCCTCCGGATATGGGTAGTAGCCAAAGCGCCAGTCACCGGAAAGTAATGTAGCGTGGCTGTTTAGATCCTGACCGTATGGGATGTAGTAGCTGCGGTTTTCACAGGTACCTACATGGAGCGTATTAGGATCCTCATAGTAATTCGGTAATTTCATAACGAAATCTCCTTTCTCATAATAAAATAATGTTTCAATGTATTTGCGGATCGCAATTATATTTTTATGGCTGGATCCGTATGAAATAAGAGTTTCTTCTTATTTTATTAGAAATCTTATAACATAATCAGGTAAATAAGTGCTACAGACAGAATGATCTGAATGATAGCGAAACGAAAAACAGTCTGTGTGTTAGACCATCCCTTTGTCTTGCGGACAAAATCATGGATTGGTGTGCGCACATTCTTTAAAATATGGACATGAACTGTTTTGATTAATGTAAGCTTTACAAGACCAAGACCACCATCGATGATAAGCACAAGTGCAGCTAAAATATAGAGGAACGGATCATGGCACTTAAGAGCTGCGATTGCGATGAAAAGTCCCATGGCACGGGAACCTGCATCTCCCATAAGCATCTTACTTGGTGTAGCATTAAACCACAGATAGCCAAGCAGGCAGACAACAAACAGTAAGCTTAAATAATCAAAATCTCCAGTGCGTCCCAAAATTTGGTTTGCAAAGTAGAAGGTCATGATCGTAATAATCGTTAATGTTCCAGACAGACCATCTACACCATCAGCGCAGTTGGTTACATTAATAGAAATCCAGATCAGCGCGATAGAAAGAACTGCAAAAACAGGAGCTGGGATAGAAAAGCTAGATCCAGTCAGTGCAAGAGTGATCTGATTGCCATTAAAATGAAGATACGTGAATGTTACTAAAAGAGCAACAAGAAAATCAAGAATGCCCTTCTTTAAGCGTCCCCATGAAGTTTTTGCAGCATCGTCAAGATATCCAGTCATCATGCAGCAGATCAAAAGAAGAAGATAGATAATCATCTCTGGATCAACATGTGCGAATAAAACGGCAGTAATAGCAAAAACAAGGACGAAAATAAGTCCGGCACCTCTTGGTTTTCCGGCAGAGAGTGCGCCTCCTACGGCAAATTCACGCCCCTGATCCTTTGGAAGATGAGCGCTGCCTTTTGCAAGTGACACGCACGTAAGAAAGAATGCGGCCAGTATGCCGATGAAGGCAATGACGGGGCTGGCAGACTCCCCAAGTAACTGTTGAAACATGGTAAAAAGCTCCTTTCATTTCCAGACAAAGAATTGACTATGCCTGTTTTGTAAGACTGCTTTCAGTGTAGCATACTTCTGGCGTTTTGGAAAGAAGATAGTTGTGATTTTCATCATGAAAGAATTGTATCATGATGAAAATTGTGCTATACTGACGAAAGAACATGTCCTGTGAAAAAGACAGGGAAAAAGAGAACATAATGTGGAAGGAATTGGTTTGATATGGCATACTTATTTACATATTTTATCGGAGAACAGCCGCAGGGCGAGCAAATTTATTTTTCTTTGAGCAAGGATGGTCTTCACTGGAAGGATCTTCATGATGGAAAGCCAGTAATTTGCTCAGAAGTTGGAGAGTGTGGTCTGCGTGATCCATTTTTGATTCGTAAGGCAGACGGAAGTGGTTTTGTAATTATTGCTACAGATCTTTGTATTGCAAATGGCAGAGGATGGGATGCTGCAGTTAAAACTGGAAGCAAAAATCTGGCTGTTATGGAGTCGAAGGATCTCATTCATTGGAGTAAGCCGGTATTAGTAGAAGTATCAGTGCCAGAGGCAGGATGTACATGGGCACCTGAGGCAATTTATGACAGACAGCAGGATAATTATCTTGTATTTTGGGCATCTATGGTACAGTTAGATGGTGATAAAGAGCCAAAGCAGCGTATTTATGCCGCAAGAACAAAGGATTTTCATGAATTTACTAAGGCACAGGTGTATCTTGAGAAGGATAATCATGTTATTGATTCTACGATGGTGTATGACGATGGCGTATATTACCGTTTCTCAAAGGATGAGACGACAAAGAATATTAAAACTGATACAGCACCAGATTTAAATAAAGAATCATTTACAGATCGCCCTGTCCCAAATCTGGAGGCAATTTATGGAGTAGAGGGACCAGAAATCTATTATTTAGAAGATCAGAAAAAGTGGTGTCTGATCATTGACAGGTTTGCTTCCCATAA
The DNA here is from genome assembly GCF_037349415.1 of Anthropogastromicrobium sp. NCBI lineage: Bacteria > Bacillati > Bacillota > Clostridia > Lachnospirales > Lachnospiraceae > Anthropogastromicrobium > Anthropogastromicrobium sp. The sequence goes on along the minus strand of NZ_JAXWCK010000057.1, from coordinate 25,428 downwards.
AGGATATCTTCCACTTGTGTGCGACAGCTTGAAGACAATGGATTTTAAGCCTCTTGATGAGTCAGAATTTGATATGGGAAAGACTATGAAGCGTCACGGAAGTGTAGTTGTGATTACCGATGAGGAATATGATCGCATGGCAGAGGCTTTTGGATTGGAATAAAAAGTATTAGAAAGTATTGATAAGCAGGAAAAGAAAGTGGCAGGTAAGAGAGAAGAACGAAAGAAGGCCCGTTTTCATTGGCTGGTAACTTCGTGGCTCATAGTAGCAGCAGTAATTATAGTTGGCGTGGGCGGAATAATCCTTTTTATGAATGGGTTATATCATAAGGAAATGCGTAAGGAGAACGCACAGCTTCCGCAAATGTTAGAATCAAGCAGGGATGCAAAATGGGCATATGCATTTAATGGGGAATCGCAGACAGAAAGTGAGTCAGAGTCTGAGTCACAATTAGAAAATGACTCACAATCAGAGAGCAAATTACAAACAGAAAGTGAATTACAATTAGAAAGTACTGAAGAACAAAGTATTGTAAGCACAGTCATTGAAAAAGAAGAAACACAGACGCAGACACAGGCAGATGTTTCTTCTAAGGCTGAGCCGGCACATAATGTTGTGATAGGTGATGTTAAGTCAGAAAAGCCAACATATGTAAGTCTTGTCGCAGTCGGAGATAATCTAATGCACTATGATGTGTCAATGAGCGGACTTCAGGCAGATGGAAGCTATAATTATGATTACAATTTTGCTTATGTCAGAGATATTGTACAGGCAGCTGATTTGGCAGTCATCAATCAGGAGTGTGTCATTGGAGGTGATCAGTGGGGAATCAAAGATTATCCTTGCTTCAATGTCCGTACTGAGGTAGCAGCAGCAATTGCAAATGCTGGATTTGACGTTGTACTTGCGGCAACAAATCACGTCCTTGATATAGGAAAGGTCGGCAGTCTTTATATGGTTGACTTTTTTAGAAACAATTATCCGCAGCTGACGCTTCTTGGTATTCATGACAGTTGGGAGACACGGGACGAGATTCACGTAATTGAGAAAAATGGCATAAAAATTGGAATGATCAATTATACAGATATTTTAAACTGCAAGGGAGATTATAATGCAGACGGACAATATCTTGTAGATATGCTTGACTATGATCGTCTGGCAACATTAATTCAAAGGACAAAGGAAGCCTCTGATTTTGTGATTGTGTTTCCACACTGGGGTACCGAGTACAATTTGGGAACAGATGCTTCTCAGACTGAGCAGGCAGCTTTTCTGGCAGCACAAGGAGTTGATCTTGTAATAGGAACGCATCCTCATGTTGTAGAGCCAATTGATTACATAGATCGTCCGGATGGTGGAAAAATGCTGATTTACTACTCACTTGGAAACTTTCAGTCCTTGCAGCGAAAAGAGGCAACTCTTCTTGGAGGCATGGCAAAGGTAACAATTAAGAAGGATTTTAAGGGAGCAAGAATCGTTGACTTTGATATGGAAACACTTGTGACAGATTATCGCCTTGGCGGTGTACGTGTCACCGATTATTTTGATATCATTACAACTTATCCGTGGAGTAAATATTCCAGAGCAATTGCAGAATCAGGAAATATCGGCAATGGCAATGCGAATTTTAACTTAGATTATATGTTCCAGCTTCAGGCCGAGCAGGCAGCGCAGGTACACGAGGCCAGACAAAAGGCAGGACTGGAATAAGCACGTAAGTGCAGAAAGGGAGGATATGAAAAATGGACAGCACCAAATTCAGTAAACCAATCAGTCTAAAGCGTATTCAGCTTGATGGTGGATTTTGGAAGCCAGAGATGGAGTTGGTAAGAAAGGAAGTAATTCCTTATCAGTGGGAAACGTTAAACGACAGAGTACCAGAGGCAGCACCAAGCTACTGCATGCATAATTTTAAAGTAGCAGGACGGATGAATAAAGAAAAGAGAGAGCTTGGAAGCAGGTATCAGGAACCAACATATACATTTCGTGGTTTTGAGGCACTTCCAGATGATCCAAGACATCCTGATGATGATAAGTTTTATGGATGTGTCTTCCAGGACAGCGATTTTTCCAAGTGGATTGAGGCAGTGGCATATTCATTGACACAGCATCCAGATCCAGAGCTTGAAAAGATTGCAGACGGCGCAATTGATATTGTGTGTGCAGCACAGCTTGAAAATGGATATCTTGATACCTACTATATTATTAATGGTATGGATAAGATGTTCACAAACTTAAAGGATCATCATGAGCTGTACTGCTTTGGCCATTTAACAGAAGGTGCTGTCGCTTACTATCAGGCAACTGGCAAGGATAAGCTGTTAAAGGCAGCAATGCGTTTCGCTGATTTCATTGCATCATATTTTGGAACAGAAGAAGGCAAATGTAAGGGTTATCCTGGTCATGAGATTGCAGAGATGGCACTTGTCCGTCTGTATGAGGTTACGGGTGATGAAAAATATAAAAAGCTAGCTGAATATTTTGTCAACCAGAGAGGCACGCAGCCGTATTACTTTGACAGTGAGGGCAAGGTTACAGAAAAGGAAAAGAAGACAAAGATCCGCTATCAGTATTATCAGGCACATTTGCCAGTGAGAGAGCAGAAAACAGCGATGGGTCATGCTGTTCGCGCCGTTTATCTCTACTCTGGTATGGCAGATGTGGCAAGACTGACAGGAGATGATTCCTTGTATCAGACATGCGAGACGCTTTGGAATAACATCACTACAAAACAGATGTATGTGACAGGAGGAATCGGACAGACGCATCATGGTGAGGCATTTACATTTGATTATGATATGCCAAATGATACTATTTATGCTGAGACGTGTGCATCTATCGGTCTTGTTTTCTTTGCCCGCCGTATGCTTGAGATGAATCCAGATTCAAAATACGCAGATGTTATGGAGCTGGCGCTTCACAATGGCGTTTTAAGCGGTATGGCACTTGACGGAAAGAGCTTTTTCTATGTCAATCCGTTATCTGTCAATCCAAGAAGCTGTCATGATGATCCAGGCAAGCAGCATGTAAAGCCTGTTCGTCAAAAGTGGTTTGGCTGTGCCTGCTGTCCGCCAAACTTAGCAAGATTGATCAGTTCTATTGGTTCCTATGCATACACAGAAAATGAAGATACCTTGTGGGTACATTTGTATGCAGGCGGTACTGTTGAAAAAGAGGTAAACGGACAGAAGGCGCAGGTTGTTATTACTTCTGGCCTCCCGTGGGATGGAGATGTGACACTCAAGGTAGAGAGTGAACAGCCAGTTACAATGACAGTAGCACTTCGCATTCCAGGCTGGTGCGGTGAAGATTTCGAGCTGGAAGGTGCTGTTGGCAAGGAGTGCCGTATGGAAAACGGCTATCTGTATGTCAGCGGTGAGTGGAAAGAAGGGGATTTGTTAAAGCTTCGCTTTGCAATGAAGGTAAAGGTAATGCAGGCAGACAGCAGAGTTCGTCAGGATGAGGGCAAGGTTGCCATTATGAGAGGACCGGTTGTTTACTGCTTAGAGGAAGCTGACAATGGACAGGGATTGCCGCTTGTGCGAGTAAAGCCAGATGCCGTCTTTACTGAGGAAAAGACTGATGAGCTTGGCTTTACGATGATTATGCTGCGTGTGAACGCAAAAACAAAGAAGCCGGTAACAGTAGAAAATGGCTTATATCAAACATGGCAAAAGCCAGTATATGAAGGAAAGGAACTTCGTTTCATCCCTTACTATGCATGGGCAAACCGTGGTGAAGGCGAAATGGAAGTTTGGGTAAATCAGCTATGATTAAGGTACAGGTAATTAACAAAGAAGGAACAATTATTGCAGAGGCTGCAGGAACAAGGGAAGTAAACTTACCAGTTTCACGTACATATGAAGAAGGGGATCGCGTTGTATTTTTGGCAGATGAGACTCCGGCATTTTATGTATTTCAGGCAGATGATGCATTAGGAGAGGCACTTGTCTATGTGACAGGCGAGGTTTCTTATGAGATTCCATTTGGAGAAAAGAAGGTGTGCTATTCACCGAAGATTTTCTCAGGTGAGAGTCATTTGATTACTGCCAGAAAGGCAAGAGAGTGGGAATACGAGTCATACCGCAATTTGGCAGTCAATGTGATGGATCAGCACGGAGATACTAATTGCTATCCGCACGCAACAGCAAATGTTGAAACTCGCGGTGAGTCCGTGTTTGCAGCACGCAATGCCATTGACGGTGTAACCTCAAATCATTCTCATGGCTACTGGCCATATGGTTCCTGGGGAATCAACAGAAATCCACAGGCAACAATGCGTGTTGACTTTGGAAGAGAAGTAACAACTGATCGTATTGAAATCTATACACGTGCAGATTTCCCACACGATGCATGGTGGACAAAGGCAACTGTACGTTTCTCAGATGATACTACAATGGTTTGTGATCTTGTTAAGACAGACGAAGGGCAGGAATTTACATTCCCGCCCAAGAAAGTTCGCTGGGTACAGCTTGAGGAATTGATCAAGGCAGATGATCCGTCTCCGTTCCCGGCATTGTCACAGCTAAAGGTATATGGTAAGTAATACGACGTTAATATTTTTTCTTCTTATAGTCTTCTCCAAAACGGCGGATACGCTTACGGCGTCTTTGGTTTGCAGTAAGAGCAGCAGTCAAAAGAAAAACAACAAATAGAATTAATACAATCGCAGCGGCAGCAAACAGTCCGGTCATAAATTTATGATCGCTCTCGATGACTGGCGCTGCGCTTTCGTTTGGTTCATCAAGTGAAGCATTCTGTGTTTCAGATTCAATAGATTCAGAAGTATCATTTTCAAATGAACTGTCCTCAGAGACGTTCTCCTCGATAGAGTTATCAATGCTAGACGACTCCTCTTGTGCAGCAGCGCTTGCAGCAGCCTTGCCCGCGGCAATTCCTGCCTCTGTGTTTGGAGAAATGTCAAGAAGCATTCCGGTTACGATTGCGCTTGCATCATGCAGATTTTTCTGGACACGGCCAGGAAGCAGTTCATTTAAACGATTCAGATCATCAAATTCTGTATGCATGATCTGACCGCCGGTGGAGGCAAACGCTTCATTTGCTGTCTGGTAGTGGCATGTTAAATGTGTTTCATCATTGCCGCCTGTTCCATCATCATTGCACCAAAGACTTGCTTCCATATAAAGGTAAGGAATGCCCTCCTTGGCAAAATAGTAGCTGTCACTTCCAAGAAGTCTTGTCGGAGACTGAAACTCAGTAACTTGTTCTGGAAGTGTGTAAAGGTCAAGTCCTAGATCATCTGCAATAAGATTAGCTTCGTCATAGACCCATTCACGAGTAAGCTTTCCGTCCTCATCATATTCACCGCCATAACCATAGAGACGATCACCGCCTGCGATGGAATCAATATTGATGCAGCAAAGCACATCATCAAGCAGGTTATTTGTCATCAGGTAGGTGTAGACAAAGCAGCTTGAACCGGCATATGCACCATATTCTTCTGTGTCAAAGAATACAAACTGCAAAGTACAAGGTGTGTCCATATCATAAAAGCGATGGGCAAGCTCAAGAAGAACTGACACTCCAGAGCCATTGTCATCGACACCGGCAGTTGGCATACTGTCATAGTGAGCACCGATTATGATTGTCTTGTCAGATTTACCTGGCTTAGTGACAAAATAGTTGGTTCCTGTAAAGTTAAAATGAGTAAAATCATGTGTAGAAACCTCATAGCCATAGCTTTCAAGCTGTGACTGAATCCACAAACCTGCATTAGTGACATTCTCAGAACGATTGTTTTCGTCATTAATTCGCTGTGGGAAATTCTGATAAATAGCTTCCAGATTTGCGTAAGCCTCAACACCATAGAGATCTTCTGTTTCACTTGCAGCAGATTCTGTATCTTGTGATTCAGCGGAGGTCATATCTGTTTGTATGTCAGCGCCAAGGGCAGAGGCTGGAGAAAGAAGAACAGCCGCTGACAGCGTGCAGACAGCTATTTTTTTGAAAAATGTGCGAATGCGCATAATGTAACTCCCTTCCTAATGTGGTATAATAAGTTCGGTATCACATTATAAAAGAATTTAAAGAAAAATTCAACTATTGTTTGACGAAAGGAAAAAGAGAATGAAATTATTAATTGCATCTGACATCCATGGCTCTGCCTACTGGTGCAGCAAACTGATGGATGCATATCAAAATGAAAAAGCAGACAGAATGATACTGTTAGGTGATATTTTGTACCATGGACCACGAAATGCACTTCCAAAAGAGTATGATCCGCAGCGAGTGTGTGATATGTTAAATCAAATAAGCGACCGTATTCTTTGCGTTAGAGGAAATTGTGATGCAGACGTAGATCAGTGGCTCATTCATTTTCCGATTATGGCTGATTACAGCTGGATCATGGAAAAAGATCGCGTGATTTATCTGACACATGGTCATGTGTATGGAAAAGATTTCAGAAAAGACGAAAGCTTTCCGCCGCTTCAAAAGAAAGATGTGGTGCTTTCAGGTCATACACATATTCCGATCACAGAACCGACTGACGGAGGGCTGTTCTTTAACCCGGGTTCCGTTTCAATCCCGAAAAATGGAAGCAAAAATGGTTATATGACGCTTGAGAATGGTTTATTTATCTGGAAGAGCTTTGAAGATGGTGAATACGCAAGATACAAGCTTTGAAGAACATAAGCATTGCAAACTTGCGAATGTCTGATATAATGATTGTAACTATTCAGATTCATGCAAACTTGAGTTATGTAAATAAAATTCTGAATAGTTACTAATAATGTACTATTGATCAAGAAAGAAAAGAGGAAATTAAAATGAGTGAATGCAGCAGTAAGGGAACATGTGGAAAAAGTTCCTGCGAGGGATGCAGTCAGAATACAGCAAAGGGTCCGCAGAGTATGCAGGTAAAGGAAAACGCACACAGCCGTGTAAAAAAGGTAATTGGTGTTGTCAGCGGTAAGGGTGGTGTTGGAAAATCAATGGTGACTTCTTTGCTGGCAGTTGCAATGAACCGCAAAGGTTATAAGACAGCAATTATGGACGCTGATATTACAGGACCATCAATCCCGACAGCATTTGGTTTAAATGATCATGCCGTTGCAAATGATGATGGACTGCTTCCAGAGGTAACAAAAAATGGAATTAAGGTAATGTCCTTAAATCTTTTGCTTGAAGATCAGACAGATCCAGTTGTCTGGAGAGGTCCAATCATTTCAGGAACAGTATCACAGTTTTGGACAGAGGTTTGCTGGGGTGATGTAGATTACATGTTTGTTGATATGCCGCCAGGAACAGGTGATGTTGCACTGACTGTATTCCAGTCCCTGCCGCTAGCCGGAATCGTCATCGTTACATCACCACAGGAACTTGTATCTATGATTGTAACAAAGGCAGTAAAAATGGCAGAGATGATGAACGTTCCAGTACTTGGAATCGTAGAGAATATGTCATACTTCGTATGTCCGGATTGTGGAAAAAAGCATTTCCTGTTTGGAACAAGCCATATCGAAAAAGTAGCAGCAGAGCACGGCATCTCAGTAATCGACTATCTGCCGTTAGATCCAAAGATGGCAGCATTGTGCGACGAAGGAAAGATGGAAGAAGCCCCAGAAGGACTTCTCGAAAAGATGAGCAGCTCTCTGTAAGTTAACGAAAACTGAGGAATACGCCCATTTAGTGGACGGAATTCGTAACGTAAATGGTGACTGAGGCGAATGTGATTTACGAGGCCGAAGTCACATTTAATAACTTACAGGGTTGCATACCCGAGACTTTTTTGCAATAACACTTGCAAAGAAGTCTCTTTTTTATTATAATGATGTATACAAAGTACAAGCCGTATACAAAAGAAAAGCATGTACAAGTTTTTAGAAGGGTGATAAAAAAATATGGATTTAATGCAGTTAAGAGCAATGGCTAAAATTAATCTTGGTCTGGACGTTGTCAGAAAACGTGAAGACGGATATCACGAGGTTCGCATGATTATGCAGACAATCCGCATGTTTGACAGAGTTACTGTTTATCGTATTCCAGAGCCGGAGATCCGTATATCCAGTAACTTGCATTTTCTTCCTGTGAATGAAAATAATATTGCATATAAGGCAGCGCGCATGATGCTTGAAAGTCAGCCTGTTCGCGGTGGTGTCAGCATCAGCCTTCAAAAGCGTATTCCAGTGGCAGCAGGTATGGCTGGCGGCAGCGCAGATGCAGCAGCTGTATTATATGCGATGAACAGAATCTTTTATATGGGCTATACATTAGAAGAATTGATGGATTTTGGACTTAGATTAGGTGCAGATGTTCCATATTGTTTGATGAGAGGAACAGCACTTGCAGAGGGTATTGGAGAAGAACTTACAAGACTGCCGGCATGTCCGCCGTGCTACGTTGTCATTGCAAAGCCAGCAATTTCCGTTTCCACACGATTTGTCTATGAAAATCTGCGTCTTGATGAGACAACAAGACATCCTGATATTTATGGTTTAGCAGATGCAATATGCCGTCAGGATCTTTATGGCATGCTTCCATATATGGGAAATGTGCTTGAGAGTGTTACGATTCCGGCATATCCGATTATCGGAGAGATCAAGGAGCGCTTTATGGAAAATGGAGCCTTAATATCGCTTATGAGTGGAAGCGGTCCAACCGTATTTGCATTGTTTGACAATTATGAGATGGCACTTCGCGCAAAAGAAGCTCTGCTAGAGTGGGGACAGGTTCCGCTAGTCTATGTCACAGATTTGTACCGTGTTCGCGAGGAGACACCAGTAAATTATTGGTAATGAGTGTCACATTAACAGTAACTACATAAATGGTTACTAAAAGAAAATAAGAGTGAGAAAGAGAGGTCCGTATGGAGGATTTCCAGATAAATGAATACCTCCCTCTTAGGGATGTTGTATTTGAAACACTCCGACAGAAAATACTAAAGGGAGAGTTAAAACCAGGAGAACGTTTGATCGAGGTAGCACTTGCACAGCGTCTTGGTGTAAGTCGTACACCGGTTAGAGAAGCAATTCATAAATTAGAGCAGGAAGGTCTTGTTGTGATGGCACCGCGAAAGGGTGCACAGGTAGCAACAATCTCCGCGCAGAGTGTGAGGGATGTATTAGAGGTTCGAAAGGCAATGGAATGTCTTGCTGTCTGTCTTGCCATTTCCAGAATCACACCGCAGGAGCGTATAGCACTGCGTCAGGCAGAGGAAGCATTTGCTACAGCAAGCAGAGGAAACGATCTTCGCCTGATTGCGCAAAAGGACGAAGAGTTTCATAAAGTCATTTATATGGCGACAAAAAATCCAAAGCTAGATATGCTCTTAAACAATCTAAGAGAGCAGATGTATCGATATCGCTTTGAATATATTAAAGATGCGAATATGCGCGAAGATTTGCGGCGTGAGCACAGAGAGATCACTGATGCCATCATAAAAGGAGAGTGTGAGCGGGCAAAGGCAGCGATAAGTATTCACATCGATAATCAGGAAGAAAATATTTTAAAAAACTTATAATAGCTAGAAGAAAAGTCCGAGCGTAAGCTTGGGCTTTTCTTTTTGGCAGATTTCATCAAACAAGTCAGGACCAAGCAGATCAAAAAGTGTCTGACCAGAAGAATCTGGCACGTCAATAAAAGCTTCATTGGCAAAACAAAGAGGCGGAAAGGCAAGGCACCACCAGTTTGAGCCGCGTCCGCTTCCTATTGTCACAAGAAGTGTGTCGTATATACCGGCTGGAAATTGATAGTTTCCATATGTTTTATAAGGAAAGAGATGGGAACCGAGTGTGCACGAGGCGTAATTTTGTGCGCCATAATTGGACAGCACATAATTGCAGTAAGCATTTAAAAATGGGAGGCTTTCATGCAAAAGTGTGAGTGCCTCTTCTTTTGTCTGTATATCTGAAAGTGCAGGAGAAAGAAGAGTAATCATTTTTTTACTCAATTCATTTTTTTCATACTGGTCAATTGAAGAATCGCTGTCTGCAAGGACGCGAAAGCGTAAAAGTTTATCAGAAAGCAGGGAAGAATCATTTTTTCGATATGGGTGAATCAAAAGAACAAATGTGAAAAGTGTTGCAACGGCTAAAAGAAAAATTGTGAGTTTTTTTCTGTGTGTCATTTTGAAAATCAATACCTCCTTATCATGTTGTATAAAGTATTAACCAAAATATGGAAAAATATACGAAAACCGCGAAAATCAAAGTGTTCTGGACACATTCCTTGACAAGGCTTTCAAAAACCGATATACTAACCGTGTGTGTCGTGTAGTCAGGATTTATAGCAAATCCGCACGGCAAAAAGACGCTGATGGAGACAGTAATCTAAGCATAAAGCAGGACAGCGAACCGCAAAGGATGAGAGGCGGATACTGCGGGCAAAAGATGAACATCACTCCGGAGTTGCCGACTGAAATGATAGACTGTCTGTTAATGACAGAGTGCTAAAGTAAGTCAGGACGTTATTCCAACGTTATCGGAAAGCATATATCATACAGCGATGGTATACGCGCTGTAGCGTATGAGAAAGGAGAAAACTATGTTGTACAATAAGGTTCCTACAGACTTAAAGTTTGTGGAGAGGGAGAAGGAAGTTTCCAAATTCTGGAAAGAGCATCATATCTTCGAAAAGAGTATCGAGGAGAGAGAGGGCTGCCCTGAGTACATGTTTTATGACGGTCCGCCGACAGCAAACGGCAAGCCGCATGTTGGACACGTGGTAACCCGTGCGATCAAGGATATGATCCCTCGTTACAGAACCATGAAAGGATATCAGGTACCGAGAAAGGCCGGTTGGGATACACACGGACTTCCGGTTGAGCTTGAAGTAGAGAAGGAGCTTGGTCTTGATGGAAAAGAGCAGATCGAGCAGTATGGAGTTGAGCCATTTATCGAGCGCTGTAAGGCAAATGTCTGGAAATATAAGGGTATGTGGGAAGAATTTTCCGAGACCGTTGGTTTCTGGGCTGATATGGAAAATCCATATGTAACTTATTACGATGATTTCATTGAGTCTGAATGGTGGGCATTAAAGACAATCTGGGACAAAGGACTGCTCTACAAGGGCTTTAAGATCGTTCCGTACTGCCCAAGATGTGGAACTCCGCTTTCAAGTCATGAGGTTGCACAGGGCTATAAGGATGTCAAAGAGCGTTCTGCAATTGTACGTTTCAAGGTAAAGGGTGAGGACGCATACTTCTTAGCATGGACAACTACACCATGGACACTGCCGTCAAACGTTGCACTTTGTGTAAATCCAGAGGATACCTACTGCAAGGTAAAGGCAGCAGATGGCTATACCTATTACATGGCAGAGGCACTTCTTGAGAACGTACTTGGTCGTCTTAAGACAGAGGATGCGCCGGCATATGAGATTCTTGAGACTTATAAAGGAAAGGATCTTGAGTACAAGGAGTACGAGCCACTGTTTAAGTGTTCTGGAGATGTTGCTGCAAAGCAGAATAAGAAGGGCTTCTTTGTGACATGTGACAGCTATGTTACTATGAGTGATGGTACTGGTATTGTTCACATTGCACCTGCATTTGGTGAAGACGATGCAAAGGTCGGCAGAAAGTATGATCTTCCGTTCGTACAGTTAGTAGACAGCAAGGGTGAGATGACTAAAGAGACTCCGTATGCAGGACTTTTTGTCAAGAAGGCAGACCCGGAAGTATTAAAGGATCTGGAAGCAGAAGGCAAGCTCTTTGCAGCACCGAAGTTTGAGCACAGCTATCCTCATTGCTGGAGATGTAATACTCCGCTTATCTACTATGCAAGAGAGTCTTGGTTCATCAAAATGACAGCTGTAAAGGATCATCTGATTGCAAACAACAACACCATCAACTGGATTCCGGAGAGCATCGGTAAGGGTCGTTTTGGCGATTGGCTGACAAACGTTCAGGACTGGGGACTTAGCCGTAACCGTTATTGGGGAACACCACTGAATATCTGGCAGTGTTCATGCGGTCATATGCATGCTATCGGAAGTAAGGAAGAATTAAAGAAGATGTCACCAGACTGTCCGGATAATATTGAGCTTCATCGCCCATTCATCGATCAGGTTCATGTTACCTGCCCGAAGTGTGGAAAGCCGATGACAAGAGTACCAGAAGTAATCGACTGCTGGTTTGACTCAGGATCTATGCCATTTGCACAGTATCATTATCCATTTGAGAATAAGGAAGTCTTCGAGAAGAATTTCCCGGCTGACTTTATCAGTGAGGCAGTAGACCAGACAAGAGGATGGTTCTATTCCCTGCTTGCAATCTCAACTCTTTTATTTGACAAAGCACCTTATAAGAACGTTATCGTTCTTGGCCATATTCAGGATAAAGACGGTCAGAAGATGAGTAAGTCCAAGGGCAACGCCGTTGACCCAATGGATGCACTGCGCCAGCACGGAGCAGATGCAATCCGCTGGTATTTCTACTCCAATTCCGCACCGTGGCTTCCGAACCGTTTCCACGATGATGCAGTAAAGGAAGGCCGCAGTAAGTTCATGGGTACTCTGTGGAACACCTACGCTTTCTACGTACTGTATGCAAACATCGACAACTTCAATCCGATGGAGCACACATTAGATTATGAGAAGCTTTCCGTTATGGATAAGTGGATTTTGTCTAAGTTAAACTCTACGATTCAGACATGCGACAGCAGCCTGGAAAACTACAAGATTCCAGAGACTGCAAAGGCACTTCAGGAATTTGTTGATGATTTGAGTAACTGGTATGTACGCCGCAGCCGTGAGCGCTACTGGGCAAAGGGAATGGAGCAGGATAAGGTGAATGCCTATATGACGCTGTATACCTGTCTGACTGAAATTGCAAAGGCAGCAGCGCCGATGATTCCGTTTATGACAGAGGAGATCTATCAGAACATTGTTGTCAAGGTAGATCCATCCGCACCGGAGAGCATCCATTTGTGTGATTATCCAAAGGCAAATGAGGCACATGTAGACAAGGAACTTGAAGCAGACATGGATCTTGTTTTAAAGGTCGTTGTTCTTGGCCGCGCATGCCGAAACAGTGGAAACATGAAGAACCGTCAGCCGCTTGCAAACATGTTTGTAAAGGCACCATTTACATTAAACGAGTTCTTTAAGGATATCATTGCAGACGAGTTAAATATTAAGGCAGTTACATTTACAGACGATGTACGTTCATTTACTACCTACACCTTTAAGCCGCAGCTTCGTACAGTAGGTCCGAAGTACGGAAAGCTTCTTGGAAAGATCCGTACCGCCCTTTCTTCTGTAGACGGCAATGCCACTATGGATGAGTTAAAAGCAAATGGTTCTGTTACCTTTGATTTTGATGGCGAGAAGGTTGTTCTTACTGAGGAAGACCTTTTGATCGATATGACGCAGAAAGAAGGCTATGTAACAGAGAGCAATCAGGATGTTACTGTAGTATTAGACTGCAACTTAACACCAGAGCTGCTTGAAGAAGGCTTTGTAAGAGAGATCATCAGTAAGATCCAGACGATGCGTAAGGAAGCAGGATTCGAGGTAACGGATCACATCACAGTCGGCTACAAGGACAATGCAAAGATTGAGACCATCTTCAGCAAGTATGCAGATGAGATTTGTGCAGATGTACTTGCAGATAAGCTGACAGACAGTGAGATCAGCGGCTACACCAAGGAGTGGAGCATCAACGGCGAGACTGTTGTACTCACTGTCAGCAAGGAATAAACCTAAGGAGGATGAAATGAAAACAACGATTGATAAGGCTGAGCTGAAAAAGCAGATCATCTACAACGTAAAGACCCTGTACAGAAAAACCATCGATGAGGCAACTCCGCAGCAGGTTTTTCAGGCAGTATCCTATGCATTGAAGGATGATATCATTGATCAGTGGATTGCAACTCACAAGGAGATTGAGCGCACTGATGCAAAGACGCTGTATTATCTTTCAATGGAGTTTCTGATGGGCCGTGCTCTTGGAAACAACATTTTAAATTTGTGTGCACAGGATGAGGTAAAGGAGGTTCTTGAAGAACTCGGTTTTGATCTGAATACTATCGAGGATCAGGAGCCGGATCCGGCACTTGGAAACGGTGGTCTTGGACGTCTGGCAGCATGCTTCTTAGATTCTCTTGCAACACTTGGATATCCGGCATATGGATGTGGAATCCGTTACAAGTATGGTATGTTTGCACAGAAGATCGAGGACGGTTATCAGAGAGAAGTTCCGGATGACTGGTTAAGAGATGGTTATCCATTTGAAATTCGCCGTGCTGAGTACGCTTGTGAGGTTAAGTTTGGCGGCTACGTAACAGTAACAAAGGACGAGACAGGAAGAGAGCATTTTGGACAGGCAGGATATCAGTCTGTTCGTGCCGTACCGTATGATCTGCCAGTTGTAGGCTATGGAAACAACGTTGTAAATACACTTCGTATTTGGGACGCAGAGCCAATCAATACCTTTAACCTGGATTCTTTTGATAAGGGTGATTATCAGAAGGCAGTTGAGCAGGAGAACCTGGCAAAGAATATCGTAGAGGTACTTTACCCGAACGATAACCACTATGCAGGAAAGGAGCTGCGTTTAAAGCAGCAGTACTTCTTCATTTCAGCTTCCTTGCAGACAGCTGTAAATAAATATAAGAAGGCTCATAATGGCGATGTTACAAAGATGTACGAGAAGGTTGCATTCCAGATGAATGATACCCATCCGTCTATGGCAGTAGCAGAGCTTATGCGTATCCTTATGGATGAGGAGAATCTGACATGGGAGGCTGCATGGGAAATCACAACAAAGTGCTGTGCTTACACCAACCACACCATCATGGCAGAGGCTCTTGAGAAGTGGCCGATTGAGCTGTTCTCACGTCTGCTTCCACGTATTTACGGAATCGTTGAGGAGATCAACCGCCGCTTTGTAGAGGAAATCGAAGCTACCTACCCGGGCAACCATGAGAAGATCGCAAAGATGGCAATCATCTATGACGGTCAGGTTCGCATGGCACATCTGGCAATCGTAGGTTCCTATTCTGTAAACGGTGTAGCAAAGCTTCATACAGAAATTCTGGAGAAGCAGGAGTTAAAGGATTTCTACCAGATGATGCCGGAGAAGTTTAACAACAAGACAAATGGTATCACACAGAGACGTTTCCTGCTTCATGCAAACCCACTGCTTGCAAACTGGGTAACTGATAAGATCAGTGATGCATGGATTACCAACCTTCCGGAGATCTCAAAGCTTAAGCTGTTTGTAGATGATCCGAAGAGCCAGCAGGAGTTCATGAACATCAAGTATCAGAACAAGGTTCGTCTTGCAAAGTATATCAAGGAGCACAACGGAATTGACGTTGATCCGCGTTCCATCTTTGATGTACAGGTAAAGCGTCTGCATGAGTATAAGAGACAGCTCTTAAACATCCTGCATGTTATGTACATTTACAATGAGTTAAAGAGCCATCCAGATATGGAGTATTATCCACATACCTTCATCTTTGGTGCAAAGGCAGCAGCAGGCTATCGCCGTGCAAAGCTGACCATTAAGCTGATCAACTCTGTAGCAGATGTCATCAACAATGATAAGTCCATCAACGGCAAGATTAAGGTAGTCTTCATTGAGAACTATCGTGTATCAAATGCAGAGATCATCTTTGCAGCAGCTGATGTTTCAGAGCAGATTTCTACTGCATCTAAGGAGGCATCTGGTACTGGTAACATGAAGTTTATGTTAAATGGTGCAATCACCTGCGGTACACTTGACGGTGCAAACGTAGAGATTCTTGAGGAAGTTGGCAAGGACAACGCTGTTATCTTTGGTATGACCGCAGATGAGGTTATCAATTATGAGAAGAATGGCGGCTATGATCCAATGCAGATCTTCAACGAGAATCAGGAGATTCGTCAGGTTCTTATGCAGTTAATCAATGGCTTCTATTCACCACAGGATCCGGAGCTGTTCCGCGATATCTACAATTCACTGCTTAATACCTACAGCAGCGACCGCGCAGACACATACTTCATCCTCAAGGATTTCATGTCCTATCATGAGGCACATATGAAGATTAACGAGCTGTATCAGGATCAGACAAGATGGGCACACATCGTTATGATGAACACCGCATGCAGCGGAAAGTTCACATCTGACCGTACCATCCAGCAGTATGTTGACGAGATCTGGGAGCTTGACAAGGTAACAGTTGAACTGTAATGAATTGGAAATATGCGTTGCATGTATAAAATTGTGCAATGCAGAAAACAATAAGATAGAAGTTTAAATGCCATCGGGGGCAGGGTAATGCGGCGTTAAAAGTCACATTCCCTGTCCCTGTTTGTTTTATGAAAGGAGAAAATCATGAGAAAAACAGGACTTATTATTTTAATGACAGCGGCAGCACTCTCTATGAGCGCATGCGGCAGAACTGAAAAACCAGAGTCAACAAAGCCATCAGGCACAGTGGCAAATGAAAAGGAAACCGTAAAGAAAACTGAGAAGGAAACCGAGAAAGCAACTGAAAAGAAGACAGAAGCGCAGACTGAGGATCAAACAGAAAAAGAGACAGAAACAAAAGAGACATTATCTGAGAGTGAATCAGAGGCAGCAGCAACTGATGAAAACGTTTTGCAGTTAGATGCAGAGCTTAGTAAGCTGTTAGATAAGATGTATGCGATCAAGGGACCAGATTTTGATGTGGAAACTGACACTGTTGATTTTGATGATGAGTATGCAGTATCTTCCTATACAGGTCTGACGATGGATGATGTGAAAAAGCTTGATGCAGCAATTGTATCTGAGCCAATGATGGGTTCACAGGCATATTCACTTGTGCTTGTTAGACTTAAGGATAAGGCAGATGCAGCTGATATTGCACAGAAAATGGCAGATGGAATTAATCCGCGCAAGTGGGTATGTGTAGAGGCAGATGAGCTGACTGTAGTATCAAAGGATAATATTATTATGCTTTTTATGGCAGATCATGAGCTTTACAGCATGGACGATGCTGTAGCTGCATTCACAGAGGTATGCGGTAATCCAGACAATACCTATCAGCCAAAATAAAAAATAAAAAAATAAAATGTTATTTTCCGGACTTCCATTTTTATATTATTTCCTTCCGGCGGTGCTGGTGTGCTATTTTGCAGCACCGCGGAAATTGAAAAATGCAGTGCTTTTTGTGTTCAGCCTGATTTTTTACGGATGGGGAGAGCCGCGCTATATTGTGCTTATGATTGTGTCAATTGTGAGTGGTTTTGTTTTTGCACTTATGATTGAAAAAAAACAGAATAAAAAAAGCGGACTCATCCTCATGTGGATATCTGTGGCGGTCAGCCTGTCATTTCTTCTTATATTTAAATATGCTGATTTTTTAATTGAAAATGTGAATCAGCTGCCAGGTGTGTCACTGCCTCTTTCTAAGCTGTCTCTTCCAATAGGAATAAGTTTTTATACATTTCAGATCATCAGTTATACTGTAGATGTCTGGAGAGGAGATACTAAAGCCCAAAGAAACATTATTTCATTTGGAACATATGTATCGCTGTTTCCGCAGCTGATTGCGGGACCGATTGTGCGATACACGGATATTGAAAGAGAGCTGCAGGAAAGAAAGCATAGCGTCACACTTGCTGCATCAGGCATACAGCGATTTTTGATAGGATTAAGCAAGAAGGTACTGATTGCAAATGTACTGGGAGAACTGACAGATATCTGTCTAAAAACATCGCAGCCAAGCATATTATCTTGGTGGATGTATGCGGCAGCGCTTGTACTTCAGATTTATTTTGATTTTTCAGGCTACAGTGATATGGCGATTGGACTAGGCCGCATTTTTGGCTTTCAGTTTCCAGAAAATTTTAATTATCCTCTGATTAGCCGCAGCGTAAAAGAGTTCTGGCGCAGATGGCATATCAGTCTTGGCAGTTGGTTTCGCGATTACGTTTACATTCCTCTTGGAGGAAGCCGCGTAAAGACTGGACTTTATGTGAGAAATGTCATAGCCGTGTGGATGCTTACAGGACTGTGGCATGGCGCATCATGGAACTTTGTCTTGTGGGGAGCAGGTTTTGGAGTGCTTCTTTTGTGCGAGCGATTTTTATGGGGAAAATGGCTGGAACGAATGCCGTCTATTATTTCACATTTGTATTTGCTTTTTATTATTTTACTTAGCTTCATTCTTTTTTCAGCAGATACAATACCACAGGCTATGCAGCGAATAGGCGGATTGTTTGGTGCAGGAAAATTGCCAGTCATATCAGTACAAAGTGTGTATTATCTAAGAAGCTATGGACTGCTGCTTATTTTTGCAGCAATCGCAGCAACACCGCTGCCAGTGACAGCATTTAATAGATTTATGAAAACAAAGGCAGGAAGTATTCTTAATTGGGTGATGCCGATTGTGCTTGTAGGACTATTTTTGCTGGCAACTGCCTTTTTGGTGGACGGTTCATATAATCCATTTTTATATTTTAGGTTTTAAGCATTGGGGAGAGTTTATGATAAAAAAAGAAAAACAACAGGCTATTGTCACATTGCTTATAACAGGACTTACATTTGGAATACTTTGCCTTGCAGCATGGTTTCATACGCCAAATCAGATATCTGTCTCTGAGCGAAGACGTCTGGCACAGCTTCCAGCGCTTACAAAAGACAGTGTGGGAAAGGGAAACTTTATGAGTGGCTTTGAGCGTTACAGTCAGGATCAGTTTCCATTTCGTGAAACATTTAGAAAGCTAAAAACGAAAGCGCTGTTTTCTTTGTATCAGCAAAAAGATGTTCATGGAATTTATGTTGCAGACGGCTATGCAGCATCAATAGAAAGCGAAATCAATGAGGCTTCCGTGTCACATGCAGTTAATGCATTTGAGCATGTCTATACACAGTATTTAAAAAATGGCAGCCATGAAATTTATGCAGCAATAGTACCAGATAAAGGATATTATCTTGCGGCGAAAAATGGGTATCCGGTGATGGATTATGATAAGTTTTTTAAATACTTTGAAAATGGGATGCCATATGCGAAATTTATTGATCTTACACAGACGCTGTCTCTTGAGGCATACTATTTCACAGACAGCCATTGGCGTCAGGAAGCACTGATAGAAACAGCCAACCAGATAAAAAGAAATATGAAAAATGATACTTTATCAGATGACTATGATATTTGTCAGGCAGCAGATTCTTTTTATGGTGTATACAGCGGTCAGGCGGCACTTCAAGTAACACCTGATAAGATTATGTATATAGACAGTGAAATCATTTCACAGGCACAGGTTTATAATTATGAGACGAAAAAGACAGGCACTGTTTATGACAAGGATAAGCTGACAGGCTATGATCCTTATGATTTTTTCCTGTCAGGTCCATCAGCACTTCTTAGGATTGAAAATCCTAAGGCAGCAGAAAAGAAAAATCTAATCGTCTTTCGTGATTCCTATGGCAACAGTCTGATTCCTCTTTTAATTGATTCCTACAGCAGTATAGTGGTTGTAGATCTCCGTTATATCGCGCAAAAAAAACTGGGAGAATTAATTGATTTTGAATCAGATGAAATGGCAAATGCAGATGTACTGTTTTTATATGGAACTATTTTATTAAATGACAGCAGTACAATTAAAAAATAAAAAAATCCAATAGGCGGAATATTCATCTGGCCTATTGGACTTTTTTATTTATTGATAATCAAAAATCCACTCCAAAAAATCAATGGAAGTCTGAAGTCTTGACGTGTTGACAGCAATGCCAAGGTAACATGGTGTACCTAACAGACAATTTTTATTTACGATACGAGTATCACTAACGTCTATTGCAGCTGCGTACTGGCCAAGGACCTTGCCAGCTTCATCAGTGCGGCTTAAGTAAAGGATACGATCCTGTTCCTTTAAGTACTGGAAGAATGCTGGCGGAAGTGTTTCCTCGAGATCGGCAAATAAGGTATTATCTTCCTCACCGACACCATAATAATTGACAAATGCAGTATTGCCGCCGAGTACATCAAGATCGTGAGCGGCTGCCATTGCCATTACCTTCATCATAGAGGTATAGGAAGCCTCGTCTGATCCGCTAAAGTCAAGATATTCTGTCAGATTAAAACTGATCTGATAGTCTTTAAGGCTCATATCCTCATAGGCGGCAAATTCTTTTTCAAGGGAATCAACATCAGCATTATCTGATAAGTAGTTGTTATAAACATGAACCTGCACGATAAATGGACGGCTGTTTCTGATTACGGACATGGTGATACTAATCACAATGGCGATCACACCTATGATCACAAAGACTGGAACCTTATAATAGCTCCAGAAATATTCCCATCCATCCTTAAAGCCCATTGACTTCATTTTAGCAATTTCAGATTTAAAACTGCGTTTTTCACTTTTTACCGGGTTAAATTCCTCCTTCTTTGGTTGTTTTTTGCTTGGGTCATCTGCTTCAATTCTCATATTTTAATCCATGCCTTTCTGTGGTATAAGAAGTATGATACTAGTGTAACACAGTTTTTGCGATATGGAAATGAAAATAGTATGATTAGTATAAAATAATCATAAAATCTGCATCATTCGTTTGCATTTTTAGGAATCCTCATATATAATAAAATCTATGAGCGGCAAATAAAAAATATAGCCGTCCGGGAGCGTCTGCGTGATCGCAGCGCAATATGTGAAAAAGGAATAGAGGTACTTATAATGGGAAGCTTGTTTAATCTTGACAATCCAATTTGGCGGTTTATGGGAAAACTCGTAGATGTGTTTATCCTGACACTTTTGTGGGCTGTCTGCTGTATCCCAATCATTACGATTGGACCAGCATCAACTGCGGTGTATTATGTAACACTGAAACTTGTGAGGGATGAGGAGTCGTACACAGTAAGAAGCTTCTTTAAGTCCTTCAAGGAAAACTTCAAGCAGGGAAGTGTGATCGGTATCATCATGACACTGCTTCTTGTATTCTTCTTGTATGATATTTATGCATACTTTATGATGGGTACACAGATTAGCCGTATTCTTGGAATTGTATTCCTTGGAATTTTCTTACTTTATCTGATCACACTTGTTTATGTATATCCGCTTCAGGCAAAGTTTTACAATAAGATTCGCTTCACACTCAGAAATGCACTGTTCATCGGTGTAAAGCATATCTTCCGCAGCCTGGCAATGATTATTATTGCAATAGCTGTTATCGTGGGATGTCTGTTCTTCCCACCGTTGATCTTATTAAGCTATGGTCTGATTGCATTTTTACAGTCATACTTCTTGGTAGTAATCTTCGATAAGTATATCCCGAAGGAAGACGAGGCAAATGGTGATTCTGTAGTTGCAGAGGCTAAACGTGAGTTAGAGGCACAGGAAGCAGAAGAAGGCGAGCAGGTTCATATCGTTATGACCCAGCAAGATCAGCAGCCAGCAGATACACAGGTCTTCTCAAGAGAGATGTTTGCATCAAGAGAACCTAAAGAAGAAACAGAAAGAGCAGACACGCAGGATAATAAAGAAGAAGAGCAAAAATAAAAGTAAAAGCGAGGCAGTTGGTGAAAACCAGCTGTCTTTTTTTTGAAAAAATTTTGGCTTTTTAAGAAATTTATTTCCAGATTTTGTCTTATATGGTATAAGGTGTTATATACAGCCGCAGAGAAGAAAGAGAGGACAGGGGGATGACAGATATTGACATTATCAGGTTGTTGTGGATACGAGACGAGATTGCAATTGAAGAGCTTGAAATAAATTATGGCCATTACTGCAGACAGATTTCATGGGAAATTGTACAGAACCGTGAGGATGTGAGTGAATGTTTAAATGATACTTGGTGGAAAACATGGTGCAGCATTCCAGAAAACAGACCAGATTCGCTTCGAGCATATGTCGCAAGGATTACAAGAAATTTATCGCTTAACAAGATAATTCATAATAAGGCATGGAAACGCGGATATGGAAAAATTAGTGTAATTGAGCAGGAAGTTGGTGATCTTATCGGTGAGGACGCTATTAGTCGTATGATTGACAGAGATGATTTTGTGCAGCGTCTGAATGGATTTCTGGAAAAACAGACAAGAACAGATCGGATGATTTTCGTGCTTCGATTTTGGTATATGGAGACACCACGGGAAATTGCAAAGCATATGGGTTTAAAGGAAAAAAATGTTTATAACACATTGTATCAGATGAGAAAGCGTTTTAGAGTTTATTGGGAACAAAGTGGAAAGGAGGACACTGTTTATGAAAAAGCATGATTTTGAAAGCACATCTAAGAAAAATGCAAAAGAGCAAACACCTGAAATGGCAGAGCGGGAACAGGAAATCTTGATGTGGATGGGCGATATCCGTGATGATTTTATATTAGAGGCGGAGGATTACAAGCACTATCAGAGCGATAAAAGTGTGCCAGGATATTTTATTGTAGGCGGTACACTTGCCGCTGCAGCAGCAATTTGTACGGCAATCTTCTTTCAGACAGGCCGAAATCGAATCGATCATTCAAATGTTCCGATGCAGCTTCCATATCAGACAGAAGAGACAAAGGAAATTGAGTGGGAGACAGAGGAAGAGACGACAGAAGAAGAGACGACACAGGCAGAAACGACAGAAGCAGAGACGACAGAAGCAGCATCACAGGAAACAACAAATGAGGGTGGCTGGCTTAGTCATTCAACAAACTATCAATTTATGGTGCAGACAGATGAAAGTACAGTATCTGTATATAATGCATGGGATGGCAGCCTTGAAACTACCATTGCTGGAAAATTGTTAACAGGGAAAAAATGTGTTCTTGTAAAGAATGGAGAGCGAGTACCGATAAATAATCTTCAAATGGTGGGCTATCAGATGTATGTCGGCGGAGAATTGCAGCTTAGTCAGGAGTTTCATACGTACTGGAATCAGTTGTCAGATACGGTATTTACAAGCAGCGACAGTACACTCTATTCATCAGGAAAGTTGTATAGTATTAATGGTATTGAACTGACACAGGATAATCAGGTATTCAGACGAGTAGGAGATCATATTTATAGCGAAGATTATGTGTATGATGTTGATGGACAGTTACTTGGCGAACATCCGTCATTTACTGCACAATACGAGTTTGGAAATTATGTGTTAGGATGTGATTTTAGTACAAATGAGTATATAATGTTTGATGTTGATACGATGGCAACAGTATGGACTGTCAGTGATTGGCTATACTTAACTGATGCAAATGATCTGATTAGCTGGGAGACAGCAGATGGACAAGGCATTGTAACAGATTTGATGTTAAATCCAAAATTAAATGAAGCGGACTGGCTTGCACAAAATGCAGAATGGGAGCCAAATGGAACTAAAATTAGTATTGTATGTGAAAATAAACAGACAGGAGAAGTGATTGTTAGCTTAATCGAGAATCAGGAAGGTTCTTCTATATATCATTATTATGCCTGTGACAGTCAGTATAATATAACTGAAGAACTTCCAAAAGAATTTATAGATACTTATTATGAGGACGATATCCGTGTGCCATTAACTTATCAAATTACAGCTGATGGACTTCTGACAATCACGAATTTTTGGACAAAGGAGACAATTGTTACGGCATCCGTTGATCTACAAGGCGGTGAGATTTCTTATATAGATGTTACAAACGCAGGTCCAATGTATGGCGTTACAATTAATACGATAAATCCAAACGATATTGTTACTCTGCTGATTTCAAACGGAACTGTCATTTCTGAGTCAAGAGGCCATACAGTTTTGCAGGAGAATGTTGTTAATCTGGATGAAGATACAATTGTTGTCTATGAGAATGGAACAAATCCGAATACATTATATTTTAATGCAAATGGAGAACCATTAATAGAGCAGGACACAAATGCTATTTATGCAGATCGCTATGCAGTATGTACGATGCAGAATGGTAAGCTTTGTATTACACCGAGAGGGCAATTTGCTTACAACCTTCCAATCGCGGAAAATGAATATTTGGTGCTGACGTCAGGAAAAGACAGTTATAATTGGCTGGGTGGAGATATGGTTCTTGCTTTTGATTATTCTGGAGAGGAAGTTTTAAGACTTCCTGGCTATGGAATTACAGGAAATAGCGCATATATTAGCAATGGAATGATAGTGAACGAAAATACACCGCTTGTTTTGTATACTGAATATGAGGACAAAGCTTCAGATGACAGCGATTATGCGAGTGCACAGATGGGAATCTATTCTCTGAAGGATCGAAAGTGGATTGTGGAGCCGGCTAGGCAGAGCGTGACTCTTTTTACTGATTCTGTGTATATGATAGGATCTGATGTCGGCAATTTGTATCGGACAGACGGAACCTGCATAGAGGAAGGGGCAGAGGATGTGACTGTGCAGGGCAACTTTATTATCAGCAGACGTGCCGTGTATGACAAGACAGGACAGCTGCTGATTATGATTCAGGAAAATGAGAATGTTCTGACCGTGCTGTGCGATGAGATTTTAATAAATGAGTATTTTTCAGATGGCAGTCATTATACGAAATGTGTTAATGCGCAAGGAGAGACCATATGGATAGAGCAATCAGGATTGACATGGACTGGTGGGGAAGCTGGCTGGAGAATTTACAACAGTTGGAACGATATGAATGAAAAAGGACTTTTAACAGCTACGCGTGATGACAATACATTAAAAATTGTTTTGTCAGAAGATGAATTTTTTGCTAAAAATCCAGATGCACAAGGAAATGGTCTGCGTCTTCTTACGGTAACAGCAAATAATGAGGGGAGACACGAGTTCTTTTTACAGACAACATCCGCCGAGCATCAGAAAATATATTATTATCGGTGCGATGATGAATTTAATATAATAAATGCGTATCCGCAAAATCAGATTTATATCGGTAACATGTATGACGAAGTGTGTTTATGGTACTGGGGATTAGATGAAAGTGGCAATGGATTTGTAGAAAATCTTATATGGGGAAATAAAATAAAAGTTGATGCAGAGATCATGAATGAGATCCTGCAATGTTCAGATGTACAGGTTATTCAAGAGGGAAATATATTTGGACTGTTGTTTGATCAAAATAAGAAATTTTTATACGGGACAGATAACGATACTCATCTTATCAGTGAGAATGGTGGAATCATGGCACGCATGGTGAGCCAGAGTAATACAGGTGCAGCAGGAGTCGACATACTTTCAATTGCATATGCAGAAAAAGAGTATTCTGAAATTTTGTATTATTTAGCTGATGGCACAATGCTTGATGGTTACGGCACAATTTTATTTATGAATGAACAAATGAAATGTGTTCAGGAAGTAGGTCGTATCGTAATAAGAGACAGCATGGGAAATGTGCGCAAAGAAATTGATATGATACCAGGGTCAAAAGGTCAGAAAGCCGATGCAAGCTTGCTTGCAAGAGGTTTTTTGAACTCTTGACCCGCCAAAAACATGAGTAAGTAGCCATTTTTCAAAGAAAAATGAGCGGATTACGAATGTTTTTGAAGATTGCGAGAGTGCAAAGCACGTAGCAATCTGGTATCAAAGGGGTCAAAATACCT
>NZ_JAXWCK010000056.1:0-47726 GCF_037349415.1 Anthropogastromicrobium sp. | reverse complement strand
GGATTCCCAGGCGGTATGCCGGGCAATATGAACAATTTAATGAAGCAGGCACAGAGAATGCAGCGCCAGATGGAGGAGCAGCAGAAGGAGCTTGAGGAAAAGGAATTTACTGCAAGTGTAGGCGGCGGTGTTGTTAAGGTTACTGTTTCTGGCAAAAGAGAAGTAACAAATGTTGAGTTGGCAGAAGAGGCTGTTGATCCAGATGATATCGAGACATTGCAGGATCTGATCGTAGCAGCTGTAAATGAGGCTATGCGTCAGGTTGATGAGGCTTCTTCTCAGTCAATGGGCAAATTAGCAGGTGGTTTAGGCGGCAGCCTTGGTGGTCTTGGCGGAGGCTTTCCGTTCTGATGGATTTTTACAGCAAAACAGTAAATCAATTGATTGAAGAATTGTCCAGACTGCCTGGGATTGGAGCAAAATCAGCTCAGCGTCTGGCATTTCATATTATTAATATGCCAAAAGAGCAGGTGGAACAGCTGGCGCAGTCGATGGTGAATGCGCGCAGCAATATCCGCTATTGCAAGGAATGCTTCACATTGACAGATCAGGAGCTATGTCCGATCTGTGGCAGTGCAAAGAGAGACAAGTCAGTGATTATGGTGGTGGAAACTTCCAGAGATCTGGCAGCTTATGAGAAAACAGGAAAATTTGATGGTGTGTATCATGTTCTTCACGGGGCAATTTCTCCTATGCTTGGAATAGGACCGGGAGACATTAAAATAAAGGAATTGCTGGTGCGCCTGCAGCGCGAAGATGTGCGAGAGGTGATTATTGCGACAAATTCCAGTCTGGAAGGAGAAGCAACAGCGATGTATATAAGTAAATTAATCAAGCCAGCTGGCATTAAGGTAACACGTATTGCAAGTGGTGTGCCTGTAGGCGGTGATTTGGAATATATAGATGAAGTGACATTAACACGTGCACTTGATGGACGTGTGGAATTATAGTTGCAGGAAATGGTGACAAAATGGATAAATACGAATATCAGTTAAAAACAGAGCATATCAGACAGGTTGCAGCCAGAAAAGAGTATGGAGAGGCTGCAAAGCTGTGCGATACTATTGACTGGACAAAAATCCGCGATGTAAAAATGCTGACACTGGCTGCGGATATCTATACAGCAGTAGGGGAGTATGAAAAGGCAATCGATATTTTGCAGCAGGCATATGAGTATGCAGCGATGGGACGCCGTATTGTGTACCGTCTGACGGAGCTTGCATTGAAGGCAGACAGCTATGATGATGCAAAAAATTATTTCGAGGAGTTTTGCCGTATAGCACCAAACGATCAGGGAAGATATATTCTTTTATATAAGATGGCACGTTATCAGAAGGCGACTCTTGATGAAAAAATCAAAATTCTGGAAGCTTATAAGAGAGAGGATTTTGATGAGAAATGGGCTTATGAGCTGGCTGTTTTATATGCGATGAATAATGAGAAGGATAAGTGTATCCAACTGTGTGATGATATTATTCTTTGGTTTGGCCTTGGAAAATATGTAGAAAAGGCACTTTCTCTTAAGAGTCAGTTTGCACCGTTAACACCGGCGCAAAAGGAAAAGGTTCAGAAGTTTGCAGACAAAAAGGCACAGGAAGAAAACGAAAAGCTTCAGAAAAAGCAAGAAGAGCAGGAAAAGAAAGAATCACAGGCAGAGTTGGCTAAAAAAGCTGCCGCACAGGAAAAAATTTCAAAGTGGCAGGAAGAGCAGGAAAAGGCATATCAGGCAGAGCAGGAGGCAGCTAAAAAAGAGGCTAAAGCGCGAGAGGATGAGCAGAAGGCTTTGCTAGAGCGTGAAGAAAAGCTTCGTAAGCAGCGTGAAGAGGAACTTGAGGCAGTAGAACGCTTAAAGAAGGAACAAAGATTAGAACATGCTAGACAAAGTGTTGTTACGAGTGACATGAACGAAATTATGGCAGTAATTCAGCGTGCAAAGCAGGAGGATGCCCAGAACGAGCTGCAGGATGAGTTGGCAAAGCAGGTACAGCAGGTGCAGCAGCTTGCCGGAGAGAAGGATTTGGAGCTGGTTTCTGAAATTCCTTCAGATGTTGAAGAGAAAGAAAAACTGCAGGTGCCTGAGGATATTTCCTATATGCATGATGAAATTTCAGAGGACGAAACTACAGAAAGTGAAGTTTTAGATGACGAGACTTCAGAAAACGAAACCTCAGACGTTGAAACAGCAAACACCGAAACTTCAGAGAAAACCTCAGATAGTGAAAACGCTGATGAGGCTGTTTGGTTTGAAGCATATAAGCCAGAAGAAGAACCGCAGATTTCTGAGTGGGCAGCACCAGTGGCAGAAACGGTGGAAGTAGAGCCAGAGGAAGAAGTTCAAGAAGAATCTGAAAAAGAGCTAGAGGAAGAAGAGCCTCAGGAAGTAGTTCAGGAAGAACTTGAGAAAGAGCCAGAAGAAGCGGGGCCTCATGAAGAGATTCAAGAAGAATCTAAAAAAGATCCAGAAGAAGCAGAGACTCAGGAGGAGATTCAAGAAGAAATTCAGGAAGAGCCAGAAGAGGAAGAGCCTCAGGAAGAATTTGAGGAAGAACCAGAAGAGGAAGAGCCTCAGGAAGAATTTGAGGAAGAACCAGAAGAGGAAGAGCCTCAGGAAGAATTTGCTGAGAGCCGTCAAGTGGAGATGACAGCAAACAGCGGACTTCCAATTGTCAATCCGGAGGATATGTCACGTGTATGGCATTTTGCTATTCAGGCGATGCCAGATGAGGATGATATTGAACTGGCACTTGAATATTTAGAGGAACTGGCAGAACGCTCTTCACGTGCAGTTCCGAGATCTGTTGTGAAAATTACAGGTCAGAAGCTGAATCAGAAGGGACTTGTTAAGTCAATTGACAAGCTGCTTGGAAAGACAATTCTGATTGAAGATGCGGCAGACATGAATGAGCGTGTCATCAATGAATTTTGTAAGATCATTGATCCAACTGACAGAAGCTTGCTTGTTGTATTCATCGATACACCGGCCTCAATTCGTCATCTGCTTATTGATTACCCGCAGCTTGCACAGGTAGTTACGGCTCAATTTGTCCGTGAGACATATTCTGTTACTGAGCTTCTTGAGTATGCAAGAGGATATGCAGATAGAGAGGACAGTGTGTTTGATAAATCAGGTGAGCTGGCACTGATGGAGCGCTTAAAGGTAATTGCAGGTAATCAGGAGCGCAATAAAAAGCGTATTGTTGAGATGATTGTAAATAATGCAATTGAGAAGGCCGAGAAAAAATCTATGCGCAAGCTCTTCCAGAGCAAATATGACAAGAGAGGCTGCCTGATTTTGCGTGATAAGGATTTTGAAGTTGGCTGAAAAAAGAAAGGTGTGATTCTATGAATTGGCTTGTGATAGCGGTAATCGTATTGATTGTACTTGCGACACTGGCTGGTGCAAAAAGAGGACTTGTAAAAACAGTTCTTTCATTTGCGTCCTTTTTTGTAAGCTTGGTAATCATGCTGTTTGTCCGCGAGCCTGTGTCTGATTTTGTGAAAGACCAGACAGGGATTTATGCAGCAATAGAGACTAGTGTTAGCTCATTTGTGGGAGAAAAGACACAAGAGATTCAGGCAGGACAGGCGCAGCTGACAGATAAGGTCATTGATAGTCTGAATCTGCCGGATGTTCTGACAAAATCTTTAGAGCAAAGCAACAGCAAGGCAGTTTATGAGCAGCGTGGCATTCAAAATATAGCAGCCTATATTACGGGATGGCTCACAGATTTGGCATTTGAGGCTGTTTGCTGTATTATCAGTTTTGTTGTTGTATGGATTTTGCTTCGTATTGTAACAATGGTTTTAGCAGGAATTGTGAAACTGCCTGTTTTGCATCAGATTGACTGTATTGCAGGTGCCATTTGCGGGCTTTGTACTGCGTTGATTATAATATGGATCGGAGGTATTGTTGTGACTGCATTTGCAGCACAAGATTGGGGACGCGAGGCACTTTCAATGATTACACAGAGTACACTGCTGACATTTCTTTATAATAATAATTTTTTGCTAAATGCACTGCTTAAGGCAGTACGTTAATAAAAAATACCCTTCGATCAGTCTGCACACATAAGCAGCCTGTCGAGGGGTATTTTTTGATTAGCTGCTTTAAATTTAAGAAGCTAATATTTTTTTCATTCGATTTATTGTATGACAGTATGCTGGAACGAGAAACAGATCTGCCATGATCCATGCAATTGGACTGGCAATACATATGCCAACAAAGCCAATGAGCGGTACAAGAACAAGACTGGCAATAATTCGTCCAACCATCTCACAGACACCTGCTAAAATTGCCAATCGGGAATAGCCCATTCCCTGTATGCAAAATCTCACGGTATTGACGAGACAAAGCGGAATATAGAAAGCCGTGTTGAAAACTAAAAACTGCTTAACATGATCAAGAATGGCAATTTCATCTGCCGATACAAACAGAAGTGCAATTTGTCTTCCAAATAATGATAATACAAAGAAAGCAATAATGGCATAGATGCCGCCTATGAAGCTTGCGGATTTCAAGCCTTTTCCAACGCGATCAAGCTTCCCGGCGCCGACATTTTGACCGGCATATGTTGCCATTGTGGAGCCAAGTGCATCAAACGGGCAGCAGCTAAAGCCAGAGATACGGCCGGCAGCTGTAACTGCGGCTACGGCCTGAGAACCAAGTGAGTTTACTGCAGTCTGTAAGATAACACTTCCGATTGCTGTAATGGAGTACTGCAGACCCATTGGAATGCCCATGTTGCAAAGTATGATCGCCTGACGCCCCTCAAATTTCATCTCATCCTTTTCAAATTTGAGAATATCATACTGCTTTCTCATATATAAGAAGCATAAAATACCGGAAATCAGCTGGGAAAGAACAGTAGCCCATGCAGCGCCTGCCACTCCCATATGCAGAACAAGAATTGCCAGCAGGTCAAAAAGAATATTTAACATGGCTGAGATAACCAGAAATATAACTGGTGTGCGGCTGTCTCCGAGAGAACGTATAATACCTGACAGCAAGTTATAAAGATATGTGGCAGGTATTCCAAGGAAAATGATAAATATGTAGCTATAAGCATATTCGAAAATATTTTCTGGTGTATCCATCCAGGAAAGAATTTGTCTGCATAGTACACAGACGACAACTGTCATAACAGCTGCGAATGCGATGGACAGCCAGGCTGCGTTTGCGACAAATTTTCGCAGTCGCTTGTAGTCCTTTGCGCCAAAGCTTTGTGCTATTGGGATAGCAAATCCGCTGCAGACACCGTTGCAAAATCCAATTATCATAAAGTTGATTGCTCCTGTCGATCCGACACCGGCCAACTGATCAACGCCCAAACTTTTTCCTACAATAATAGTATCAACCATACTGTAGAATTGCTGAAACAGCATGCCAAGCAGCAGCGGAACTGCAAAGCTTAAAATTAATTTGAGCGGGCTTCCAGATGTCATCTCCCTTGTTGCATTTTTTGCCATACTTCTTATGCTCCTTTTTTTAAGTTGATTTTGACGTTTTTCCAGCACATTATAGCAGGTTATAAAACGTTTGCAAGTGTTTTTTTTGCTTTTTTGAAACTATTTCTAGCTATGCAAAATAGCATTGCAATTTTGCGCGGCTAGGGGTATCATAGTAGCATAATGCTACCAATAGCAAATATAGAAAGGTGAAAGATTATGACAGTACAGGAAAAGATTCATGAGTATCTTAGCGTACATCGCGATGAGATGGTTGAAGACATTAAGACATTGATCAAAGTAGACAGTGCTCGCGCAGAGGCGCTGCCAGGAAAGCCATATGGCGAGGGGGCAGCAGAGGCACTTCGTGCAGGATTGTCTCTTTTTGAGAAGCACGGCTTTTTAGGAAAAAACTGGGATAATTATGCGATTGACACAGTAATCAATGGAAAGGAACTTGGACTTGATATTCTGGCACACCTTGATGTTGTTCCAGGCGGAGACGGATGGACAAAGACAACACCGTTTGAGCCTATAGTTGAGGATGGAAAGATGTACGGACGCGGAACATCTGACGATAAGGGACCAGCTGTTGCGGCACTTTATGCAATGAAGGCAGTGCGTGATCTTGGTTTTGAGTTAGATAAAGATGTTCGTTTGATTTTAGGATCTGATGAAGAGTGCGGAAGCTCTGATATTGCCTACTATTTTGGAAAGAATACTCATGCACCGATGACAATTTCACCGGATGCTGATTTTCCGCTTGTATTTTTAGAGAAGGGAAGCCTTCACACTACATTTACAGCAGAAGTTTCACTAGAGGAAGGTCTTCCTAGAGTAAGAAGTGCTGTCAGTGGAATTAAGGTAAATGTTGTTCCAGCAAAGGCAGATGCCGTTGTTGAAGGAATGACAGCAGATGAGATGAATAAATATGTAAAAGAAGCTGAAGATGAGACTGGTGTGAAGTTTACTGTTTCTTTGGCTGAAGATGGTGCTCTTATGATTCATGCAGATGGTGTATCTGCACATGCGGCAAGTCCAATGGATGGAAACAATGCATTGACTGCACTTCTTAAGCTGCTTTCATCCCTACCGCTTGCAGAAAGCAAGACAAAGACATTGCTTCATAATGTAACTGCTTTGTTCCCACACGGTGATTACTGCGGAGGAGGACTTGGTGTGAACCTTGAGGATGAAATTTCAGGAAAGACAACTCTGACACTTGATTTGTTTGAATTAAATGATACAAAGATGAGCGGAACCTTTGACTGTCGTGCATGCAACAGTGCAACAGAGGAAAATACAAAGAATGTTGTTCAAAAGAAGCTTTCAGATGCCGGCTTTGAGCCAAATGATTCACCGCTGAATCCGCCTCATTATGTTCCAAAGGATTCTGAACTTGTAAAAACCTTACTTGAGACTTATACAGATGTGACTGGTGAAGTAAGAGAACCACTTGCAATTGGTGGAGGAACCTACGTTCATCATATTGAAAATGGTGTGGCATGTGGATGTGCAGATCCGTCTGTAGATAACCATATGCATGGACCGGATGAGTTTGTTATTATTGATCAGCTTGTTATGAGTGCAGAAATTTTTGCGCTGGCAATCGTAAAGCTCTGCGGAAAATGAAAAAAAAGTGGGAAAAGTGCCATCCATTCACAAATCGTTAAAAATTTGGACAAAAAATGAACACATTTATCGGTTATGATGTAGGCACAGTTGAGAAATCAACTGGACATTCATATATCTTTTTCATAGCCGATGAAGTAATCGGCATCCCTCCCCTTTTTATTCCCTTTTGGCCCTGCAGAGAGCAGGGCCTTTTTCTGTATCATGTACTAACATACAAAATAGGAGACGGTAGCAATGACATTACAGCAATTACGATATGCGATTGCGGTCGCGGACTGCGGATCAATGAATCAGGCAGCAGCAAAATTATTTATTTCTCAGCCAAGTCTTTCAGAGGCAGTAAAGGAGCTTGAGGGAGAGATTGGAATCCGTATATTCGGACGAACAAACAGAGGCATCATTGTAACAACAGAGGGAAATGAATTTTTAGGCTACGCCAGACAAGTTGTTGAACAGTACCGTCTGATGGAGCAGCGATACGTAGAGAAGACACAAACAAAGAAGCGCTTTGCCGTTTCCATGCAGCATTATACCTTTGCCGTTAAGGCATTTGTTGAGATGGTAAAGGAATTTGGTATGGACGATTATGCGTTTGCAATTCATGAGACAAAGACGGGAACTGTTATTGAGCATGTAAAGGATTTTATCAGCGAGATTGGTATTCTTTATATGAGTGATTTTAATCGGAAGATTTTGATGAAGCTGATTCATGAGAGTGAGCTTGAGTTTATCCCACTATTTGACTGCAATACTTATGTATATGTGTGGAAGAAAAATCCGATTGCATCAAAGTCTAGTGTTAGCTTACAGGAGCTTGAAAAGTATCCATGTCTTACGTTTGATCAGGGAAAGACAAATTCATTCTATTTTGCAGAGGAGGTTTTTAGTACCTACGAGTATAAACAGACAATTCAGGTAGATGATCGCGCAAGTATGCTAAATCTGATGGTTGGCTTAAATGGTTATACTTTGTGTTCAGGTATTATTTGTGAGGAGTTAAACGGAAGTGACTATGCGGCAGTTCCGCTTAAGGAAACAGAGGTCATGACAATAGGATATGTGAAGAGAAAAAGTATTCAGTTAAGTGAACTGGCGCAGCTTTATGTTAATGAGCTTGCAAAATACAAGAATCTGGTGCTGAAGTGATGAAAAACCACTTTAATCATCCAATATAGTTATAGGAGAATCCAATAACAGGCGTTTGCTTTTGTGTATTAGACAAAGACAGGCGCCTTCGCTATAATACAGACAGTGAAACAAAAAAACACCACCTGAAAGCGAGGATTTAAATATGAGTACATTAAAGGAAAGAAAATTAAAGTTTGAGACACTGCAGCTTCACGTAGGACAGGAGGAAGCTGATCCAGTAACAGATGCAAGAGCCGTTCCAATTTATCAGACATCTTCCTATGTATTTCATAACTCTCAGCACGCAGCTGACCGTTTTGCATTAAAGGATGCCGGCAACATTTACGGAAGACTGACTAATCCGACTGAGGATGTATTTGAGAAGAGAATTGCCAGCCTTGAGGGTGGTGTTGCAGCACTTGCAGTTGGATCTGGCGCAGCAGCTGTTGCATATGCAATCCAGAATCTGGCATTTGCAGGTGATCATGTTGTTGCAGCAAAAAATATCTATGGTGGTACCTACAATTTGCTGGCACATACATTTGTATCATATGGTATCAACACAACATTCGTAGATCCATTTAATTATGAAGAGATTGAGGGCGCTATCAAGGAGAATACAAAGCTGGTTTTCATCGAGACGCTGGGAAATCCAAACTCAGAGGTTGTTGATATTGAGAAAATTGCAAAGATTGCGCACAAGCATCAGATTCCGCTTGTTATTGATAATACATTTGCAACACCGTATCTTGTAAGACCAATCGAGTACGGTGCAGACGTAGTAGTACACTCCGCAACAAAGTTTATCGGTGGTCATGGAACTACCATCGGAGGTGTCATTGTAGATGGAGGAACATTTGACTGGAAAGCATCAGGAAAGTTCCCACAGCTGACACAGCCAGATCCAAGCTATCATGGAATTAGCTTTGCAGATGCAGCAGGTCCTGCAGCATTTGTTACAAGAATCCGTGCTATTTTACTTCGTGATACAGGTGCAACTCTTTCACCGTTCCATGCATTTATCTTCCTGCAGGGACTTGAGACATTGTCCCTTCGTGTAGAGAGACATGTAGAGAATGCACTTAAGGTTGTAGATTTCTTAAAGAAACAGCCGCTTGTAGAAAAAGTAAATCATCCGTCAGTATCAGAAGACCCAGAGCAGCAGGCTCTTTATAAGAAGTATTTCCCAAATGGCGGCGGCTCTATCTTTACATTTGAGATTAAGGGCGGCGCAAAGGAAGCACAAGAGTTTATTGATCAGCTGAAGCTGTTCTCACTGCTTGCAAATGTAGCAGATGTAAAGTCTCTTGTCATTCATCCGGCATCTACTACACATGCTGAGTTAAACGAGGCTGAACAGGCAGAGCAGGGAATCAAGCCAAACACCATTCGTCTTTCAATTGGTACAGAAAATATTGATGATATTATTTATGATCTTCAGGAAGCATTTGAAGCAATCTCGAAGTGATACAAGGGTCGAAAAGTCACAAGCCGTGGGTATCATATGTCTTCTATAGAAGAAAGAGCCTGTGCATCTGCGCAGGCTCTTCTTTGAAAGGGGAGGATAAATAATAAATGATATCATTTGTAAGCTGTGCGGTTTAGAGGGGGGAATCATAACCGCCTGTCAGCTGACTGCGGCATTTAAAATGCCGCTAGATTTCTGACATTTTTATTATGTCCTCTGATTCATTTTATATACAGATTTCTTATGCTTTTTCATTTTTCATTTCATGCAGCACATATTGAACCATTTCCTGATGTTCTTTTGAATAACCGAAGAAAAAATTCGGATAACGAGTATTTAGCTCGTGATATATAGCGCTGACTTCACGATGTGATTTGCCAGTCAATGTATATTCTTCACCTTTCATGGTGACAACATGGATTGTATAGCTTAACTGGCGTCCCTTTATGGTACGGCGCATAGCAGCATGATCATAGATCCATAATACTTCCGGCAGTGGGATAATGGCACATATATCATCAGAGAGCTCAACAAGATAGCGAGGCGTCAGAATAAGTGTCTTTGTCTGCAGAAGAATCCTTCGACGAATTTGTTTTTCCACATCATTTAAAATTTTCTCAGGATTGCCATAGTGCTCCAGATTTCGGTAGGTTTTTGTTAGACGTGGATTTATGATATATAAAAATGTGCGAATAAAAACCACAATCATTAAGACAAACACCAAAAGAAGGACAACCATAAGCACAATTTCACGCCTGTTTAGATAGGCAGTCTGGTTGACAAAATATTTCTGGCAAACGCTTTTAAGGGATTTTGCATCCCATGAAATATCTTCAGCAAGCTTTTGTGTGAGCGGATCTAGAATTTCGGGTTCAAAAGCATCAACGCGTCCTATAATAGTCTGTCCTTCAAGTGTTTTGGAAGCTGGATAGCCAGCCACAGCACGGATGAGATAAAAATGACAGCTTCCGCCTATAAGCTCGTAGTAATAATGTCCAACGAGCTCACCGCCTGCCAGACAGTCCTCGCCGCTGTAGTAGAGTGTCCCCGTTTTAATTTTCGCATACAAAACCTTTTTTGCCATGGAATCATTGATAAGCACGGCATTGCTGATTGTGCGTTTTGTCACATATTCAGTGACAGGCGAGCGCCATACAAGAAAAATCACGACGCCAAGCAGCATCAGCGGGTAAAAAAGGCGCTTACACTGATTTTTTCGGATATAGGATAAAATCATATTGTTTCCTTTCCTTTGTGAGAGATCATGTCAATGTAGATTCACCATACAATGAGTATACTGGATTTTTTTGTTTTTGTAAATAAAATAAAGTGTTTTTGGGAAAAGTCAGCCTCTGTTGAGGTTTAATTGAGTTTTTATTTGTATGCTACATGCAGCAAGTAAGAAAGGAAGATAATATACTATGAGCAAACAGCGTAAAATCCAAAAAATTATTTTTTGTATACTGGCAGTGATTCTTGTCATTGTTTTTTATGAAGCAATTGGGATTTACACTGCATATAAAAAACAGCCTAAAGTATCTTCTGAAACAAAAATAGCCGTTCAAGAGGAAATTAAAAATTGGAATCAGATTAGTGAGAACCCAGAACGAGCCACGATTATAGAAGAAAACAACGAAGCTCTTTTACAGAGAATCCGTTTGATACAAAATGCAAGGGAAGAGATTATTTTATCTACTTTTGCATTTCACTCTGATGAGAGCGGAAAGCTGATTATGGGAGCTCTTCTTGAGGCTGCAAACAGAGGCATTAAAGTTCGCATACTGGCAGACGGCTTTGAAAGCTGGACTGCTATGGAATGGAATCCTTATTTTTATGCGTTATCTTCTCATGAAAATATTGAAGTAAAGATTTATAATCGGGCAAATCCATTAACACCATGGAAAATGATGGGAAGGATGCATGATAAATATTTGATAGCAGATAGAAGTATATATATTCTTGGTGGAAGAAATACGTATAATTATTTTCTTGGTGATTTTGAAAAATATAAAAATTATGACAGAGATGTCCTTGTTATATGCGAGAATTCACAGAAGGAAAATTCTGTCAGTCAGTTGCTGGATTATTTTGAAAATATATGGAAGCAGGATGACTGTGCTTATTTTCATGAAGATAAAAAATTGGCAGATAAGACTTCTGTGAAGAAAGCAGCTTTAAGAATGGAAGAAGAATATAAAGAATATGCTGCAGAGTATAAAAAACGTATTTTTGACAGCGATTATACAGAGGAAACATTTGAGACAGAAAAGATTACGCTGGTGTCAAATCCTATCCATACAGGCGCAAAAGAGCCTGTGGTTTGGTATACGCTTGGAGAACTTATGAAAAATGCAAAAGAACGTGTAAAGATCCATACACCGTATATCATTTGCAATGAAATGATGTATAATACATGGGCAGATGTTGCGAAGAATGTTTCAGAATTTTCTGTCATGACAAATTCTGCTGCAAATAATGGGAATCCGTTTGGTTCAGCAGATTATGCAGTAAACAGGGATAAAATCGTAGATACAGGGATTGATATTTGGGAGTATGAAGGTGGTTTCTCATATCATGGAAAGAGTATTTTGATTGATGATAATTTATCAGTGATAGGTTCTTTTAATATGGATATGAGAAGTGCATATCTTGATACAGAGCTTATGTTAGTTATCCGAAGCAGAGAAATTAACAGACAGCTTGAGGAAGGCATGATGACGTATGAAAAAATGTCAAGACAGGTGTTGGAAGATGGAACATACAATAATCCATATAATGTGGAGCCAATTGCATTAACAAAAAAGAAACAGATAAAGATTTTATTAGTACAGCATTTGCTTGGATGGGTACGATTTTTGTTTTAATATGGAGGAGACATGTTTAAGATTTTAATAGTGGAAGACGATAAGGAATTGAGTCAATTGTTTCAAAAAGTACTTGAAAAAAATGGATATCAGATCAAATGCGCGTCAGATGGCTTGCAGGCATTAAAAACACTTGATACAGAATATATTGATCTGATCATTTCTGATATTATGATGCCTGTAATGGATGGGTATGAGCTTGTTTCTAGGCTACGGGCAGCAGGATATCAGATTCCAGTGCTGATGATTACGGCAAAAGGTACGTTTGATGATATGCGTCAGGGATTTTTGTCAGGAAGTGATGACTATATGGTAAAGCCAGTTAATGTAAATGAGATGGTTTTACGAGTTGGGGCATTGCTGAGGCGTGCGCAGATCCTTAGTGAACATAAAATCGTAATTGGCTCTACAGAATTTGATTATGATCAAATGACTGTTAAAATAGGTTCAGAAATTCAGGTGCTTCCCAAAAAGGAATTTCTGCTTTTGTACAAATTGGCAGCATCGCCAGGACGTACATTTACAAAACAGCAGCTGATGGACGATGTCTGGGGAGTGGAAACAGAGGCTGATCCACATACGATTGAAGTTCATATTGGAAGAATTAGAGAGCGATTTAAGGAAAACTCTGATTTTGAAATTGTCACTATGCGAGGGATTGGATATAAGGTGGTAAAGAAATCATGAAAAAAAGAAAAGAGAAGGAATTTAAAATTCGCACATATCTGACAGGCATTATTTGGCTGGCATTGACCTGTTCGATGATAATTTCAGCATTACTTTTTGCGTTTTTAAAGCATTTTCTGGAAATGCCGGAAAATATTCCTGCGATTGTCTGGTTGTTGATTTTTAATACAATGATTGCAGGATTAATTACAGTGCTTTTAAATGGAAAGGTTTTGGAGCCGATCACAAAGCTTAGCGAGGCAATGAAGGATGTTTCGCAGGGAGATTTTGATAAACAGTTAGAAACAAGCAGTCGTATTGCAGAAGTGGCACAATCATATAATAGCTTTAATGTGATGACAAAAGAGCTTCGTGCTACACAAATATTGCAGATGGATTTTGTTTCTAATGTTTCACATGAGTTTAAAACACCTATAAATGCAATTGAGGGCTATACGATGCTGCTACAGGGAGAGGAGCTTTCGAATGAACAAAATGAATATGTAGAGAAAATCCTGTTTAATACTCAGAGATTGTCTTGTCTTGTTGGAAATATTCTTCTGCTGTCTAAGTTGGAAAATCAGAATATTCCAATGAAAAAGACAAAATATCGTCTTGATGAGCAGATCAGACAGGCAATCCTTTCGCTAGAATCAAAGTGGACACAGAAGAAAATTGGATTTCAGGTAGAGATGGAGGCTGTTAAATATGTAGGAAATGAAGGACTTTTTATGCATATCTGGATAAATCTTTTGGATAATGCCATTAAGTTTAGTCCTAATCAGGGAATAATTACGATGTTTTTAAAACAGGAAAATGATCAGGTAAAATTTATTCTGGAAGATGAAGGCCCTGGAATTGACGAGGAAATAAAAAACAGGATATTTGATAAGTTTTATCAGGCAGATGGTTCCCATAAGGCAGAAGGAAATGGTCTTGGTCTTGCACTTGTAAAGCGAATTATTGACAGTGCAGGCGGAACGATTGAAGCACAAAATCGCGAATATGGAGGATGCAGGTTTGTTGTGCAGCTTCCATTACAATAATTATAAAATACTAGGAGGAAGGATATGACGTTTTATCAGGAATTGCAGTTAAATCAGGCAGGATCAAAAAAGATGCTTAAGACAAGTGGGACAGGGAAGGAAAAAGCATATCATATGCTTGTATATCTTGTAAAGATTGCGCTCACAATGATATTTTGCTTTGGTTTTGTTACTGTTTTTAGCATTTTGTTTGGCAATGAAAATAGTATTGTAGGTGTAGTAGTTTTATTATGCCTTATGGTATTTAGAAATGCAGATTTGGGAATCCATACAGGACAGTCAACGATATTACTTGCATTGTTCTTTGTAATTATGGCAGTATTTCCACATTTGGCTAATCATGTGTCACCTGTGTTGGGTATACTTTTGAATATAGCAGCACTTGCAGTGTTTATTATTTTTGGATGTCATAATCCATTTATGTTTAACCAGTCAACTTTAGTTTTGGGATAC
The DNA here is from genome assembly GCF_037349415.1 of Anthropogastromicrobium sp. Lineage (NCBI taxonomy): Bacteria > Bacillati > Bacillota > Clostridia > Lachnospirales > Lachnospiraceae > Anthropogastromicrobium > Anthropogastromicrobium sp. The sequence continues at coordinate 33,021 of NZ_JAXWCK010000056.1, read as the reverse complement.
TTACTTTTGTATGGATATGACGTGACAGGAAAAAGTTATCAGATGAGATTAGCAGCAATGGTGGTAGGAGCATTGCTTACCTGTCTTGTATTTTTCAGAAATCATAAAAATAGAACTTATAAGAGAACAATTAAAGATATTGTAAGAGAATTTGACATTACATCCTCAAGAACAAAATGGCAGCTGTGCCAGATACTTTGTGTGCCAACAGTGCTTTTTATTGCACAGGTATGTAAAATGCCGAGAGCAATGTGGGCGGGTATTGCAGCTATGTCAGCAATAGTACCTTTCATGGAGGATATGCAGTATAGAGTCAGAAAAAGAATTATTGGAAACATTGCTGGTGTAATCTGCTTTGTTGCATTGTATTATCTGCTTCCGCCATCGATATACGCATATATTGGAATTATCGGAGGAATCGGAGTTGGATTTTCAGTAAAATATGGATGGCAGGCAGTATTTAATACGTTTGGCGCACTTGCAATTGCTGCGCAGACTTATGGACTTAAGGGTGCAGTAAGTTTGCGTGTGATACAGAACGTGTTTGGTGTTGCTTTTGCACTAGTATTTTGTATTCTATTTTATTGGATGATGTCAAAATCTTGTAAATTAGCTTCAAATCAGGTATAATAAGTTCTTGAACCGTTGTGGAGGAGAAAAAAGAAAGGCGTGGGAATTTATGAACGCATATCATGCATTTGCACTTGTCTATGATCGTATGATGGAGGAAATTCCATACGAGGAGTGGTGCAATTTTGTAACCGATCAGCTTAAAAAATTTGGCATTGAGGATGGTTTGATGCTGGAGCTAGGCTGTGGAACAGGAACGTTAACCGAGATGTTTGATGCGAAGGGATTTGACATGATCGGTGTGGATAATTCAGAAGAAATGCTGGCAGAGGCTGTTGAAAAGCGTGAGCAAAGTGGAAGATCTATTTTATATCTGAATCAGGATATGAGAGAGTTTGAGCTTTACGGAACTGTGCGCGCGGTAATTAGCTTGTGTGACACAATGAATTACCTGACTGAATACGATGATCTTGTTAATGTGTGCCGTCTCGTCAATAATTATCTGGATCCAAATGGCATATTTTTATTTGATCTAAAGACTGACCATTACTTTAAGAGTATTGGCTGCCAGAGTTTTTGTGATGCAGATGAAGAGGTAAGCTTTATTTGGGATAATGATTATGATAAAGAAAAACGAATCAACAGCTATGCGCTGACGCTGTTTGTGCAGGAAGAGGATAATCGTTATGAACGTTTTGACGAATATCATGAGCAGCGTGCGTTTTCTATTGATGAGGTGCGCTGTGCAATTGAAGAGTCGGGCATGATATTTCTTGCTGCAATTGATAAAAATGGTGCACCTGCAACGAAAGATACCGATCGTGTGTACATAATAGCACGCGAAAAGGGAAAGACACCGCTGCAAAACTTATAAAGAAAAGAGGAAGAAACATGAGTGACTATATGATTCGTGCGACGGCTGCAAATGGTCAGGTCCGTGCGTTTGCCGCAACCACAAGAGATCTTACAGAATATGCAAGAAATGCACATAATACAAGTCCGGTTGTTACCGCAGCTTTAGGACGTACAATGACAGCAGCTGTCATGATGGGCAGCATGCTGAAGGGAGATAAAGAGCTTCTGACTGTTAAGATTCAGGGTGATGGCCCAATTGGTTCTTTGACAGTAACAGCTGATTCTCATGGCCATGTAAAGGGATATGCGCAAAATCCGGTTGTACTTATTCAGGCAAATTCTATTGGAAAACTTGATGTAGCAGGTGCTATTGGAAAGGGTGTGCTAAGCGTAATCAAAGATATTGGTCTGAAGGATCCGTATGTGGGACAGACAGATCTTGTAAGCGGAGAGATTGCCGAGGATTTAACATATTATTTTGCTGTCTCCGAGCAGACACCATCTAGTGTTGGATTAGGCGTGCTGATGAATAAGGACAATACTGTACGTCAGGCAGGAGGATTTATTATTCAGCTTATGCCAGATGCATCAGAAGAAACCATTTCTGCACTAGAAAAGCGTTTGGCAAAAGTATCTTCAGTAACAGCAATGCTCGACATTGGAAAAACACCGGAAGATATTTTGCAGGAGCTTCTTGGCGATATGGAGCTTGCAGTTCTTGATCGCATGGCTGTCTCATTTAAATGCGGATGCAGTAAGGAGCGTTTTGCACGAGGAATCGCAAGTATTAAAAAATCAGACATTCAGGAAATGATTGATGCAGGAGAGAATATTGAGACCTGCTGTCAGTTTTGCAATTCTAAGTATGTCTTTACACCAGATGAATTAAAAGAAATGATGTAATTAAAAAAAGCCGCACCCATTTAATGAGTGTGGCTTTTGTGATTATTATTGAAAAATCTGATTGGCATTCTTTTGCAGTGCAAACAAAAGAATCATTCCAAGTATGCCGCAGGAGATTACTTCACCTATGCCAACTGTGGCTGTTAAGTATCAGATGGAGTCTGGTGCACCGTAGACGATGCGAAGAACCTGCGGAACAACAAGGATATTAGCTAAAATTGGCGGCAGAGGTGCCAGCCATTTGCTGATATGGCGCAGCTTATAAGTAAAGAAAGCGCCAATAAGTGTGGCAAGTGAGCCAAATAAAATATCCCATACTGCAGCGCCGGTTATGGTGTTGCTGATTACGCAGCCAACAAAAAGTCCCGGAATTGCTGCTGGTGTAAAATAAGGAAGAATGGTGAGAGCCTCGGAAAAGCGAACCTGAATTGCACCATTTGCTAATCCGAAAATATTTGCAAGCCATGTTAAAACAACATACATTGCTGCAATTAAAGCTGCCTGCACCATAGGTAAAACTTGTTTATTTTTCATTTGTAGATCTGAGCCTTTCTGTCAGAATACATTACAGACCAAGCATGCGCTCAAGGGAAGCCTTAGAGGTAACACCTGTTACCTGATTAATCAGTCTGCCATCTCTAAAGATGATCAATGTTGGGATAGAGGTGATGCCATACTCAGCGGCAAGATCTGCCTCCTCATCTACATTTACCTTTCCAAATACGACGTTGGAATGAGCAGCGGCAAGCTGATCAATAATAGGACTCTGCATACGGCATGGACCACACCATGAAGCCCAGAAATCAAGAAGTACTGGCTTATCAGATTTTAAAACAGTTTCATTAAAATTGCTTTTTGTAATTGTTAAAACGGACATAGTAAAACTCCTTTCGCGAAATAGTATGCACCCAAGTAGGGGTGATGATTCAAGTAAAATAATTATAGTGCCAACAGTTTTTCAATCAATGCTTCAACGAGGCGTGCAGAGTGATATGATGCCATCTTGGAAAACTGGGTGTAATCCATAGTTGCGCTTCCATCTGCTTTATCGGAGATAGAGCGGATTATTAAAAATGGAACCTCATTGATTGTGGAAACATGAGCAATTGCACCGCCTTCCATCTCAGCACAAAGACCATGGAAGGTGTCAATAAGCCAATTTTTCTTTTCCTGTCCTGAAATAAACTGGTCTCCAGTTAGGATTAAGCCCTCATAGACTGTAACATCCGGATTTGCCTCATGGCTGCAGGAAACAGCCAGATCATGGAGCAGCTTATCAGAGGTAAATACCTTTCCAGTACCTGGAACATCACCTGGCTTATAGCCAAGATCTGTAACGTCGAGATCATGCTGGATTACCTCAGTGGAGACAACAATATCGCCGATGTTGATGCGGGAATCTAAGGATCCAGCAGCACCTGTGTTTACGATCATCTTCACATCAAACAGATCAATTAACATCTGTGTGCAGGCTGCGGCATTTACCTTTCCGATTCCGGCCTTTACAATTACAACTGGATAGGAATCAATTGTGCCGCAGAAAAAAGACAGTCCGGATTTTTTGACGGTCTTTTCAAGCAAAAGGCGCTCAAGTAACAGATCAATTTCCTGCTGCTCGGCACCGATAATACCAAGTGTTTTCTTCATAAAAACAAAAACCACCTTTCTTGACAATTAAGGTCAGGCACGGATAAACTGGAATTTAGTGAACTGACCCCAGGGGAGATTGCGCCCCCGGTAAGATACAGTATATCAGTACAATTCGAAGATTGCAAGTATCAGATAGTGAATGACTCGGTCATTGAATGGTCGAGAATTCCAGCACATGCGTTCTAAATTATGACCAAGTATCTTCTAGCAGAAAGTCACGAATATTTCGATGCTTGATTCCATTTCTACTCATATCAAATTCATCAAGAGATACGACATATTTTGGAAAGTTGTCTCGAATGTTATCATACACGCCAAATTCACGCTGAATGGTTTCAGGTGAGGCGAGTAGGTAGGTTACTTGAATATAGAGGCGTTCTCCACGCTTTTCACATACAAAGTCGACTTCTTTTGTTCTCTCCTTTCCGACTGTGACAATGTAGCCACGGCGCAATAGTTCCATGTAAATGATATTTTCAAGAATTAGGTTAATATCACGCATATTACCGCCGAAGACGGCTTCTCGAATACCGTGATCTGCGATATAATATTTTTCATTTGAAGATAAAAGCTGTTTTCTTTGAAGATCTTGACGTTTTACCTGATAAAAGAGGTAGGCATCACAACAATATTTCAAATAATTGAGAATGGTATCTGCAGAGACAGAACGCTTCTCATTTTTTAAAAATTTCACCAAAGAGGAAGCAGAAAATGGTGTCCCTATATTTGACATAATATAAGCTGTAATCCGCTCTAGCAGATCAACATCGCGAACCTTGTTTCTCTTAACAATATCTTTTAACTGAACTGAGTTGAAAAGATCTGTTAAATATTGAATGGACGGTTCCTTGGCATAACGAAGATTAGACAAGTATGGCATACCGCCAGATACAAGATATTTTTGAAAACAGCTTGAAATTGATTCATCTGGTGCAGTGAGATGGTACAATTCAAGAAATTCTGCAAAGGAAAAAGGATAAATAACAAATTCAACATATCGGCCACCAAGATAGGTAGCAAGCTCGCCAGACAACAGTTTGGCATTAGAACCTGTAATGTAAATGTCGCAGTCAAGCGTGATTCGTAGAGAATTAATGCATTTTTCCCAATCTGTTACTTCTTGAATTTCATCAAAGAAAAGATAGACTTTTCCATTTATGGAAGAAGCACGCTTTGTGATTTCATCATGCAGAGCCTGTGCAGTTTGCAGGTAGGTGTATCTCATATCCTCAAAGTTAATTGAGATAAATTGGGACGAATCAACACCAGATGCTTTTAATTCATCCTTTATTAGTTCTAGCATAACGGATTTTCCACAGCGACGGATACCAGTCATAACCTTGACTAAATCGCTTCCGATAAATGGTCGGATGCGTTTCATATATAATTGACGTTTAATCATAAAAAGAGGCTCCTTTCATATAATAGTGAGTATATCATATCACTAGTATACTAGATAAAACAAGTGAATATTATAATTTTATCGAGTATAAAAGATAAAATTGAATGTATTAAGAATTTTATCGAGTATAAAAGATAAAACTGGATAAATTCATCGAAGAAACTAGGAAAAATTGAATCACTTTGATGACCCAATAAAAGGAACATATTATTAACACACCAAAACAGTTAAAAATGTGGGCATTCTGCCAAACCTTTTGTGAGATTGCACGATAAATACACATAGAAACAGAAACCTTGTGGAAAAAATCTATTTGAACACTTGCAAAAAAAGGAGTAAAATAAAAAATGGAAAATAGACTTTATATAGAGAGAAAGGAAAGACAGAATGCAGTATCGCAAAGATAGAAAAGGCAATGACATCTCCTTATTAGGATTTGGTTGTATGCGATTTGAGGGAAGCGGAACAGGAGAATATTTTCAAAAGGCAAATGATCAGGTGATGGAGGCAATCAGACAGGGTATAAACTATTTTGATACTGCATATGTCTACAAAAATAATGAAAAAGTTCTTGGACGTATTCTGGCCGAGAACAATTGCAGAGATCAGATTTATATTGCGACAAAGCTTCCGCAGTATATGGTGCGTTCCATTGCACAGGCAGAAAAAATTTTTAATCAGGAATTGGAACTTTTGCAGACAGACCATGTTGATTATTATCTGATGCATATGTTAAATGATGTGGCATCATGGGAACGTTTGAAGGCGATTGGTATTGAATCATGGATAAGGGAGAAGATGGACAGTGGAAAAATTAGAAATATAGGTTTTTCTTATCATGGCAATACTGAGAATTTTAAGCCAGTTGTAGATGCGTTTGACTGGGATTTTTGCCAAATCCAGTATAACTATCTGGATGAAAATATTCAGGCAGGAAAAAAAGGCCTTTTGTATGCGGCAGAAAAAAATCTTCCGGTGATCATTATGGAGCCTCTTCGCGGAGGACGTCTTGTTGGAATGTTGCCAGAGACAGCGAAAAAGCGCATTGCAAAGTCTAATGTAAATGAGTCAGCTGCTTCGCTAGCACTTCGTTGGCTTTACGATCAGCCACAGGTAACATGTGTGTTATCCGGAATGAACTCAATGGAGATGGTAAATGAGAATTGTAAAACTGCATCACTGGCATTGCCAGGTTGCCTGACAGCTGATGAGAGACAGCTGATTGAGGATGTGAAAAACGATATCAAAAATAGTGTAAAGGTAGGCTGTACAGGATGCAATTATTGCTGCCCATGTCCGAAAGGAGTAGATATTCCAGCTGTTTTTCAGTGTTATAATCAGTTGTCAGAGGACAGTCATGCGCGCTGGCGCTATATTCAGATGACGACATTTAGAAAAGAGACAACAAATGCTGCAAAATGTGTTGGCTGTGGTGCCTGTACAAAGAAATGTCCTCAGCATCTGGATATACCGCAGTTATTGAAGGAAGCTAAAAAGGAGCTTGAGACTCCGATGTTTAAGATTATAAATTGGGGAACGCATTTTTTGCATTTTTATTAAAGGAAAACGAAGATGGATGAGAAAGAAATTGATTTAAAAATAGAGAAAGAAATGGTTGATTTATTTATTGTTTCAAATCGAAAGGAACGAACCTTGTGGGAGTTAGAAAGCCCACGAAAAAGGTCAGATGGCCTTTCACGTTTCTTTTTTGGAACCTATTTAAATCAGAATTTATTTAAAGCATTGGACGTCCAAGGCAATGCAGAATTGCAAAAGGTGATTCAGCAATCAGGAGGAACTTCAAAAGGGTATGTGATAACACCAGATCAATGTGGTTTTTTTTCGATAAAAGAAGCAATTGAGATTGCTCGCGGCAACGATTGCAGATTTGTTTATTTTGGAAATGGAGTTGCCTATTATCATGAAGAGTGGGAAGGTGGAAAAGCAGGAGAATACCTTCTCGTAAATAAGAATTATAAATAATCAATATAGATGGAAAGGGGAGATACAAAATATATTGTGTCTCCCTCTTCATAGTGTACTTTTATTCTATTTTATTTATCTTTGTACATCAAAGCTCTGGTTCATAAGTCTCTGGATACTTTCAACATCAGTGATATTTGTATCGCCATGGATGGAGTGTTTCATAACAGAGGAAGCAACGGCAAAGTTGACAACGTCTCTTGGCTTATAATTGTTCATGAGAGCATAAATAAGGCCAGATGAGAAGGCATCGCCGCCGCCTACACGGTCAAGAATCTGGAAGCGGAAAAGCTTGCTTTCGTATGTCTGTCCATTATAATACAGGTAAGCCTTTAAGGAGTTTTCGCTGCTTGAGTGGGTGTAGCGAACATGTCTTGCAATTGCTTTGAAATGATAGCGGTCTGCCATTGCCTGGAAGATGCGGTCTTGCTCCTCGTAATCAGGCTGCATGGACATGCCATCCTTTAAATCGTGGCCATTTTCATCCTGCAGATGAAGCGGTTCAATACCAATAAGCACATCGACATATGGAAGGTAACGGCTGATGATATCTCTTGCCTCATCGAAGCTCCACAGCATACTGCGGTAATTGCAGTCAAAGCTGATTGTCATGCCGAGCTGTCTTGCTGCGTAGATTGCAGCTTCGATTAAGATCTGGCAGCTGTTAGAAAGTGCCGGTGTGATTCCGCTTAAGTGAAGCCAGTCATAGCCTTCAAGCAAAGCCTTAAAGTCAACTGTAGTATAGTCATATTCTGCAAAGGCAGAATGTTTACGGTCATAAATTACTTTAGAGGAACGCACACCAATTCCTTCCTCAAGGAAATAAACGCCCATGCGCTCGCCGCCGAAGATAATAGGGGATGTATGTACATCATTTGCCTTTAAGGAGCGGACTGCGCTTCGTCCGATATCATTGTCAGGAAGGACAGTAAATACGGTAGTATCAACGCCAAGGTTTGCTAAGGAGACAGCAACATTTGCCTCAGCACCGCCAAAATTGACAACGTAAGAGCTGGTAGTGCGGATTTTCTCATAATCCGGAGGGGAAAGACGCATTAAAAGTTCGCCGATTGTGATAAACTTCATGATTTTTGATTCCTTTCTTTCACTATTTATAGACGTTTCACTATTATTGTCATTATAGCTAATCTGTAAGAAAATTACAAGTAAAATTCAAATAGTATCAGGTTGCAAAATCTTTTATAGTAAACTATAATGGAATTTAAGTTAGGTTTTTGCCTAGCTTAGATACGCACAAGACAGCATGGAGGTACATACAGTATGGTTCAATTATTTGAAAGTGGTGCATACCTGATTGACGGAAAAGAGCTGATCGCAGACAATGCAGATGCGGCAGTGCAAGTAGCGGCAAAGACAGGCCGTACAATTTCAAAAGAGGAAGCGGCAAAGCAGACGATGGCATATAAGATTCTGCAGGCGCATAACACATCAGGGGACGACGAGCATTTAAAAGTGAAGTTTGATCGTCTTACTTCACATGACATTACCTTTGTTGGAATTATCCAGACAGCAAGAGCCAGCGGACTTGAGAAATTTCCAGTTCCGTATGTTTTAACTAACTGCCATAACAGTCTTTGTGCGGTAGGCGGAACCATCAACGAGGATGATCATATGTTTGGTCTTTCTTGCGCACAAAAATACGGCGGTGTCTATGTACCTCCGCATTTAGCAGTTATTCATCAGTATGCAAGAGAAATGCTTGCAGGTTGCGGCAAGATGATTCTTGGTTCAGACAGCCATACACGCTATGGTGCACTTGGAACAATGGCATGTGGTGAGGGAGGACCAGAGCTTGTAAAGCAGCTTCTTGGCCGTACTTACGATATTGATATGCCTCAGGTTGTTGCAATTTATCTGACAGGAAAGCCTGTAAAGGGTGTTGGCCCGCAGGATATCGCATTGGCAATCATCAAGGCTGTATTTGCAAACGGCTATGTAAAAAATAAGGTAATGGAGTTTGTTGGACCTGGCGTTGACAATCTGTCTGTTGATTACCGTATAGGTGTCGATGTTATGACTACTGAGACTACATGTCTGTCATCTATCTGGAAGACGGATGAGAAGGTACAGGATTTCTATGAGATACACAGACGTCCGGAGGAGTATAGAGAGTTAAATCCGGGAGCAGTGGCATATTATGACGGTGTTGTATGTGTTGATCTGTCAGCAGTTCGTCCGATGATCGCAATGCCATTCCATCCGAGCAATGCATATACGATTGATGAGCTGAATGCTAATCTTGATGATATTCTGGCTGACGTAGAGAAGCGTGCAGCAGTGAGTCTTGGAAATAAAGTTCCGTTTACTTTGCGTAACAAGGTAAGAGACGGCAAGATGTATGTTGATCAGGGTGTTATCGCAGGATGTGCAGGCGGCGGTTTTGAGAATCTGTGTGATGTTGCCGATATGTTAGATGGACAGAGCATCGGTGACGGACGTTTCTCATTAAGTGTATATCCGGCATCTCAGCCTGTTTACATGGAATTAATTAGAAACGGTAGCATTGCAAAGATCATGGAAACTGGTGCAACTGTTAGAACCGCATTCTGTGGACCATGCTTTGGTGCAGGTGATGTTCCGGCAAATAATGCATTTTCAATTCGCCACTCAACAAGAAACTTCCCAAATCGTGAGGGTTCAAAGGTCAACAACGGACAGATCGCATCAGTTGCACTTATGGATGCACGTTCAATTGCAGCGACAGCACTTAATAAGGGCCGTCTGACAGCAGCAACTGATATTGATGTGAACTTTACAAAGCCAAAGTACTATTTTGACAGTCATATCTACGAGAAGCGTGTTTATAATGGTGTAGGAAAGGCAGATCCATCTGTAGAAATTCAGTTTGGACCAAATATCAAGGATTGGCCGTCAATGGTACCGCTGACCGATAATATCTTATTAAAGGTTGTATCTGAGATCCACGATCCTGTAACGACAACTGATGAACTAATTCCATCTGGTGAAACATCATCATTCCGTTCTAATCCGCTTGGTCTTGCTGAGTTTACGCTCTCCAGAAAGGATCCGGAGTATGTTGGACGTGCTAAGAAGGTTCGTGCAGCAGAAGAAGCACGTGAGGATGGAAAGTGTCCATGTCAGGCAGATGATGAGGTAGCAGCTGCATTTAATGAGATTCATAAGCTGTTCCCAGATGTAAAGGCAAGCGAGACAGAGATTGGCTCTGTAATTTATGCAGTAAAGCCGGGAGATGGTTCTGCAAGAGAGCAGGCAGCATCCTGCCAGCGTGTACTTGGCGGTCTTGCTAATATTGCGAAAGAGTATGCAACAAAGCGTTATCGCTCGAATTTGATTAACTGGGGTATGATTCCATTTATTTTTGAGCCAGAGAAGCTTCCATTTGCAAATCTGGATTATATTTTTGTTCCAGATATTCGTGATGCTGTTAAGGAAAAGCAGCCTAAGGTAACAGCTTATGCTGTCAAGGATAACGCACTTGAGAGCTTTGAGCTGGAGATTAAGCCGCTTACAGATGATGAGAGACAGATTATTCTTGATGGCTGCTTGATCAACTACTATAAAAGTCATTAAAATCTGATACTATTCAGATAAGTTTAAGCAGCGGTTTTTCAGCGCAGAGATATGTGCTGGAAAATCGCTGCTTTTTTACAAAATCGAAACTTATAATTGGGAGGAATGACGATGGAGCGTGTTAATTTACAGGAAGGTTGGCGTTTTGCCAAGGCAAACAGCAATGAGTGGACGCCAGTGAGTGTGCCGGGAACTGTTTTATCCGGTCTTTTAGAGGCAGGCAAAATGCAGGATCCGTATTACCGTGAAAATGAATATGAAGCAAGAGAACTTCTAGCAAAGGATTATGTCTTTGAAACTGATTTTTGTATTTCAGAGGAGCAATTAAATAAGAAGCACTGCGTATTAGTTTGCGAGGGACTTGATACATTGGCTTATGTTTACGTAAATGAGAAGCTAGTCGGAAAGGCTGATAATATGCACCGCACATGGCGCTTTGACTGCAAGGACGCATTGCAAAAGGAAAATCATCTTCGCATTTACTTTCACTCAGCGCTGACTTATATTCGTGAGTATGAGGCAACGCCGGGAAAGGAGATTACCTATGAGCCAACAGGTGGTATTTTAGGCAATCAGTATATTAGAAAGGCACATTCTATGTTTGGCTGGGACTGGGGCGCACAGCTGCCAGATATAGGCATCTGGAGAGATTTATATCTGGAGTGTTATAATGTAGGCCGCATCGAGGATGTGGTAATTCGTCAGAAGCACACATGGAAAGAGCGCCCTCAGATGGGTGAGCTGTCTCAAGAGGAATATATTGAGGCAGTTGAGCAGTCTGATACAGTTTCTCTTAGTGTGGAGGTGAAGCCTGAACAGGATACAAATTTAGAGAATACAAAAGTAATAGTCACATTGACAGATCCAAAAGGCGTGCAGCTAGAGCAAGTCGTTTTGCCGACAATAAAAGAAGCAGTCTGTGCAGAAATTTTGGTAGCGCAGCCAAAGCTTTGGTGGTGCAATGGGCTTGGGGATCAGCCACTGTATAAGGTGCAGGTATCTTTGGTGGATAACAATCAGTGCGTGCTTGATTCAAAGGAATATTCTATTGGTCTTCGTGAACTTATAGTCAGCACAAAGAAGGATGAGTGGGGAAATGAGTTTGCATTTGTAATAAATGGTATCTATATTTTCTCAATGGGAGCTGATTATATTCCAGAGGACTGCATCTATCCATGGATCACGAAGGAGCGCATAGAGGCATTGATCCGTTCTTCTGTAAAAGCTAACTATAACATGCTTCGTGTATGGGGCGGCGGTTATTATCCATCTGATACATTTTATGATTTGTGCGATCAGTATGGTTTGATTGTATGGCAGGATCTGATGTATGCATGCAATGTCTATGACTTTACAGAAGAGTTTGAAAAGAATATTTGTCAGGAAACAGTAGATAATGTGCGCCGTCTGCGTCACCATGCAAGTCTGGGACTATGGTGCGGAAATAATGAACTAGAGTCTGCATGGGATCATTGGGGTATTTCAGAGACACATAGTCCACTGCTCAAGGGAGATTATATCAAGCAGTTTGAATACGTGCTTCCGAAGGTAACAAAGGCAGAGGATCATGCGACATTTTATTGGCCATCATCACCATCATCAGGCGGATGTCTTGATAATCCAGACGATCATGACAGAGGAGACTGCCATTACTGGGATGTATGGCATGGCATGAAGCCATTTTCAGATTATCGCAGTCATTATTTCCGTTTCTGCTCTGAGTTTGGATTCCAGTCCTTCCCGGAAAGAAAGACAATTGATACATTTGCGCTGCCGCAGGACTGCAATATTTTCTCACCAGTTATGGAGAGTCATCAGAAAAATGGTACAGCAAACGGAAAGATTTTATATTATATTTCAGAGAATTTCCGTTATCCAAAGGACTTTGACAGCTTAGTATATGTAAGTCAGGTGCTTCAGGGTATTGCAATTAAGGCAGGAGTAGATCACTGGAGAGCAAACAGAGGACGCTGCATGGGTGCGCTATATTGGCAGTTAAATGATAACTGGCCAGTGGCATCGTGGGCAAGTATCGACTATTTTGGACGCTGGAAGGCACTTCATTACATGGCAGCCCGTTTCTTTGCACCAAAGGCCGGTTATATTTATACAGAGGGAACAAAGGCAGTTATCAGTGCAACAAATGAGACACTTGAGAATCAGTCACTGACCGTAACAGTGCGCATAAGGGATGTGGAGTTTAATGTATTATTTGAGGAAACTGTGGAGACGACAGTAAAGGCACAGAGCAGTATTCATGTGCTGGAGCGAGATTTTGCAGATGTGATCGGATCAAAGAAGCGCCGCGTGTTTGCAGAGGCAGTTTATACATGGCAGGGCGGCACGACAAGTACTGAGGCAGAAAGCTTTGTTCCGTATAAGCATATGGATCTTTTGCAGCCGCAGATCGAGACTTCTGTAACAGAAAAGGATGGCACTATTGAAATACAGATAAGTGCAGACTGTTTTGCACCGTTTGTATGGTTAGAAATAGAAGATGATGTTATTTTCTCCGATAACTGTTTTGACTTAACATCGGAAGAGACAAAAACAATCTGCATACGAAAGGAAGATGTTTTGTCTGGAAAGGTGCTTAGCGCAGATAATGTGCGAAAAACACTTAAGGTAAGAAGCCTTCGTGATACATATGAGCAGTGAAAGTAATATATTTCAATAAGTTGTAATAGAGAAACAACTTGAAAAATAATCCATATCATGCTATTCTGATGTAAGAAAGAATTGGAAAGGTAAAGGTCGAAAATCTATGGGGAAGATAAGAGAGCGGTTTTTACAATGCAAAAAGAACCGGGGTGGTTTTACTCTGGTTGAGATGATCGTCGTGCTGGTTATCATTGCAATTCTGGCGTCTTTGATGTTAGGTGCACTGAATGGCTACATAGACAAGGCAAAGGAAAAGGAAGTGCTTGCTGACTGCAGAAGTGTAGTATTAGCGGCTAATACAGTTGGATCTGAGGTTTATTCAGGAAAGACGGCGTATCGTCCGCGTACACAGGTGCAGGAGCTTTCAGGCGTAAAGCAAAATCCGGATGTTGGTTCTGATACAGGCTGTGTAGTTGAGTATGATTCTCAGTGCAATGTCATAGGTGTTGCATGCTGGACGGGTGACATTACAGCTCAGTACCTGGCACCGAATACAGCGTATAATTCATCTGCTACTGCAAAGATGGAAATCATTGATAAGGGTGCAATTGTTGTATCAGACAATTGGTCTTCTTTAAATGAGCATGCAAAGGATGTAGATGAAAACGATCAGGATTTTACGATTGATTAAGTCAGGAGGAGCAAAATGAGATCATTTACAGAGAAATTAAAGAAAGCTAAGGAAAACAAAAAGGGTTTTACACTTGTTGAAATTATCGTAGTGCTTGTCATTATCGGTATTTTGGCATCTTTGATGTTAGGTGCGTTAAATGGCTATATCGACAAGGCAAAGGAAAAGACACTGACAGCAAACACAAGAAGCATTTATCTGGCAGCTCAGACAGTAGCGAGCGAGCAGTATGCAAACGGCAATACTACAGATATCCTTTCAGACGATAAGAATCTTGCAGATGTAGATTCACTTTCTGGCGGTCTTTTGACGCAGTATGGAAGTGGAAACTATGCAATTACAGTTGAGGCTGGAAAGGTTATTTCTGTCAGTGTAACCGACAGCGGAATAAAAAAGACCTGCACGATTACAGATGGAACGATCAAAATCGAGTAAGTGGCAAAATGACATGGATTGAATTGATATACAGCCTTCCCTTCATACTGATGGGGGGCTGTATATTTTCATTTGCAGATGTTGTTGCAGACAGACTTCCGAGAAAAATCTCGTTTGTAAAGGGAAGATCGTATTGTCCATCTTGTGGTCATACACTTGCCTGGTATGATATGATTCCGGTAGTCAGCTGGCTGCTTCTTAGAGGAAAATGCCGACAGTGCAGGTGTCGGATTCCAGCTAGATATCCTGTTACGGAAGCAATGGGAATGGCAACCGCAGAGATTAGTTTATTATGTTTTGGAGGTTGGAATGGCTACTGGCATGAGATTAACCTTTGTGTTGTAACTGTCTTTTCTTTACTGACACTTTTATTAATCATTGCACAGATTGATCAGCAGACAATGGAGATTCCAAATGGTCTTGTTATTGCCTGCATAGTGCCAGCGTCGATGGCTGTATTTGCATTTCCAGATGTCACATTAACAGAACGGCTGATTGGATTTTTTTCAGTCAGTCTGCCACTATTTGCGATAACGCTTGCTGTGCCTGGAGCATTTGGCGGCGGAGATATTAAGCTGATGGCGGTGATCGGATTTTTTCTTGGCTGGAAAATGAGTCTGACTGCGTTTATGCTTGCTGTATTTTCAGGAGGTATTTATGGAATCGGACTTCTCTTGTCAAAGAAAAAGGGTGCAAAAGAGCATTTTGCATTTGGCCCGTTTTTGTGCGCAGGGACAGCGCTGACTTTATTTGTGGGAGAATGGCTGCTTTCCTGGTATCTATCCATAATTTTTTAAAAGGGGGGAATTATGCCAAAGTATCAATATACGGCGAAGGATGTCGCAGGAAAGAAGAAAAAAGGGCAGCTTATGGCAGCTGATGAGGCTGCACTTTACGAGCTTTTAAGGGGAGAAAATCTGTTTTTGATTTCCTGCCGTCTGGCACAAAAGGAGAAAAAAAATACATATCATCTTACTCCAAGGCAGCTTTCTGAGTTCTGTAGGCAGCTTGGAACTTTGCTTGGCGCAGGTGTTCCGCTTGTGAGGGCTCTTAATCTGATGCAGGCAGAGGAGACGATTAAGCCAAAACAAAAGGCAATATATGAAAATATGATTAGAAGTGTCCGTCGTGGAAATTCATTTGCTGATACGATGAAGGATCAGGGAGATGCCTTTCCAGAGCTGCTCATAAATATGTTTCGCGCAGCACAGGAGTCAGGACGTATGGATCAGACAGCACTTAGAATGGCAGAGCATTATCAAAAGGAGTATCGTTTAAGTGCAAAGATTAAGAGCGCTACGCTGTATCCAAAGATTTTGTGCGGAGTAATTGTTGTGGTTGTAATGATTTTATTTTGCTATATTATGCCAAAATTTATGGATGTGTTTGCTAATTTGGAGTTGCCAGCTGTGACAGTGGCACTGATGGCTGCATCTGGTTTTATGAAGAGAAACTGGCTGTGGGTATTGTTTGGCATTGTTGTTTTATATGTGATTGCAAAAGCAGTGCTTGAGCTTCCGCAGATTCGTTTAGAGGTGGATCGAATTAAGTTAAAGATTCCTAAAATTGGCATTTTGATTCAGACGATTTATACAGCGCGTTTTGCAAGAACACTTTGTTCTCTTTACACAAGCGGTCTGCCTATTGTGACAGCGCTTCAGGTGAGCAAAGATACGATTGGAAATCGTTATCTGGAATCGCAATTTGATGAAACAATTGCTATGGTGAGGCGTGGAGAGTCCTTGTCAGATGCTCTGGCACATATTGATGGCTTTCATAAAAAGCTGGCAGGAAATGTAGCGATTGGTGAGGAGACAGGAAGTCTTGATACCATGCTTATCTCAGCGGCTGACAATTTTGAGTATGAATCTGAGCAGGCAATCTCACGTCTGATTAGCTTTTTAGAACCGGCAATGATTATTGTGATGGCAGTAATTGTCGGAATGATTATGATTGCTGTGATGCTTCCGTTGTTAAATATGTATGCAGAGATTGAGGCAAGTGGAACGATGTAAGGAGAAAAGAGGATGGAGCTTTCAGTATATATTTCAAATGAACGAATAGAAATCGTGGCCGGAACAGGGTCAAAATCAAAGGCAAAGATTAAAAAAGTATATAGTCTGGCAGTCCCAGAGGGGACGATTATGAATGGTATCATTACAGGAGAACAGCGATTACAGGAGAGACTTGAACAGATTTGGAATCGTTATTCACTTCCAAGAAAAGGAATTTGCCTTGTAATTGATTCAGGAAAGATTATGACAAAAATGCTTGAAGTTCCTTATATGAAGGATAAGGAGCTGATTTCCTGCATTAATAAGGAGTTTGCAGACGGAGAGAAGACTGATCTTGTAACTGATTATTTCCCGTTCCCAAAGAATAGTCCATATGAGATGAATCATATTTTTTGCGCAGCATTGGAAAAAAGTGTAATTGAAAGCTATTTATCCTTGTTTTCTGATCTTAAGCTGAAGGTAAAACGAATCAGCATTGGTCTTGGATGTCTTTTAAGAGCAGTGACGGCAACAGGAATGTTTGCCTATGAGACATGCGTGTTTATGCTGGTACAGGGAAGCACTACGATCAGTGTATTATTTGAAAATGGAAATTATATTTACAGCCGCAGAAACCGTATGTTAAATGATCAGGGAAGCGCTGAATGGATCGAGGAATTGGGACAGATTGCAGACGGAATACGTCAGTTTTACAGACAGCGTCACAGCAGCTATACACTAGACAGTATATATCTGGCTGGTATAGCAGGAGGCAGTGATGACGTGGTAAAAGAGCTTGATACATATATGCAGGAGTATGGCATCAGGGCGAAGGCACCAGGTATGATTCAAGGAATTTCGTTTGTAAAAACAGCAGTAAGTGATCACGGAGAAATTAATGCAGAGCCGGCATCTTACATTTATGGAATCGGAAATCTGCTTTTGTAAAAGCTGCGAAAGGTGGAGAAAATGGAGAAGCATCAGACAGAAAAGATAAGAAAGATAAAAGCGATTCCGGATCGAAGGATTGATTTTTACTATCGGCTGTTAAATGGTCCAGAGCAGTTAAAAAGAAGAAAGAAGCAAAGAATAACAGCGGCACTTGTGATAGCAGCATTTCTGGCAGCCGGACATGTGATTGGTGTTTTAAAGCATAGTGAAAAAGAATATCAAAAAACAATTGCTAAGCTGGAAGCGTTTTTAGAGGATGAAACGAATCGGGCAGCTGATAAGAGTGCACAAAAGCTTGGAGATCAGGTGGAAAAGCAGGACAACATGATTTCTGATATGAAAAATGCAAAAGCCAATATATATTCTTATCCTCTTGTGACAAGTGATGTGTTCAAAACGCTTGAGGATTGCTGTCCGGATAAAGTATTAATTACAATAACAGGATACAATTGTGCAACAGGAGAGCTGCAGTTTGACGCAGTAGCACCAGAAGTTACCGATGTTTCAGAAGTTATTGAGATATGGAAGACACTTGATATTTTCCAGAGCGTATATTTTACAGGATATACGCAGAATCAGGCACAGGATGGTTATACCGTGAAGGTTGTCTGTATTTTAAGTGAACATGCAGGAAGGCAGGCCGCAGATGAAAATTGATTTTACAGTGACAAAACGAGATAAAAATTTATTAGCAGGTCTGGCAGTCTGTGCAGCAGTTTTTTGCTTTTACTGGTTTGGTGTGAAGCCGCAGATGGATTGCCTTGATAAGCTGGAAGTGCAGCAGGAGGAGTTAGAAATGCAGCAGCTTCAGATGCAGGTACATATAGCGGCTCTTCCGGTGGATGAAAAACGTGATGAGGAGCAAAAAAAGCAGCTGGCAGAATTAGAAAGTCATTTCTTTCCATATCAGACTAATGAAGAACTTAATCGTTATCTGACAGATGTGTTTGTGAGTGAGGGGATGATTATGCAGGATTCGACGCTTCGCGCCGGACAGCTTGATGAGATTACACCTTACAGCTTAAGTGAACGTATGGCGTTTTTGAAGAAAAATGAACAGGCTAAACAGACACAGACAGGTATTAATGAATCTGCAGACTCAAAGAAGGATGAGATAGATACAAAGACAGAGTATATCTACAGTGCTCAGGCAGATTATACGGCGATAGGTACAAAAAATCAGGCACTTGCTGTTTTAGATAAGCTTTCAGAAAAGGAAGGGGTCAGAATAGTATCTTTTTCAATAAGTGATGCAGCAGTTAAGACAACAAATAATGGACAGGATGTTCTTCAGGCAGGAAAGCGTCTGGAGGTCAGCATGATGATTTATATGACACGAGGCAGCAGCGATGGCAAATGAAAAAAATATACGAATTGGTGATGTGTTACTTCAGGCCGGCTATATCAATCAGAACGAGCTTGATGAGGCACTAGAGTATCAGAAAAATAATAAAGGCATTCGTCTTGGTGAGGCATTGATTAAGCTTGGCTTTATCACAGAGCACCAGCAGTTAGAAGCACTTTCAGCGCGTCTTGGACAGCGCTATGTAAAGATTGATAGAATTATGGTACAGACAGAGGCGGTAGCAATGATACCAGTCCAGCTTGCAAAGAAATATCATATGCTTGCTGTGCAGTACCAGGATAATAATCTTACAATTGTATTGAATGATCCTCTTGATTATTATGGAATTGAGGATATTCGCCAGACTACTGGCATGAACCTTGAAATTTGGCTGACAGAGCTTTTGCCTTTAAATCAGGCAATTGAATACTATTATTCAGAAATCGAGGCAAAAAAGGCCGCCAGCTCAGCAAATGAGATGGCAAGAGAACGTGAGCAGGCACTTGAGGTTGATGCTGATGAGGGAGATTCTGATGCACCGGTTATTAAGCTTCTTGACAACTTGCTTGCACGCGCATTTAGCATGAATGCGTCTGATATTCATATTGAGCCGTTTGAGGAGAAAACATCTGTCAGAATACGTGTAGATGGTCAGCTTCTTGATTATGTCGTGCTGCAAAAGAGTCTTCATAAAAATCTGATTGCCCGCGTAAAGATTTTAGGACAGATGGATATTGCAGAGAAAAGACTTCCGCAGGACGGTCATTTTCGGACAAGAATCGCAAACCGTGATGTCAATATTCGTACATCAGTGATTCCGACTGTATTTGGAGAAAAGGCCGTACTTCGTCTTTTAGCTTCTGGAAATATGGTGGCAGATGCCGAGACGTTTGGCATGAATCAGGCACATTTTGAACAGTTTAGCAAAATGCTTGAGGCACCAAATGGCATGATTTACATTACAGGTCCGACAGGTTCTGGAAAAACAACAACACTTTATATGGCACTTCAAAAGCTTAGTAACCGCAAGGTGAATATCGCAACAATTGAGGATCCGGTAGAGTGGAATATTCCGCGTGTCAATCAGTGCCAGGTAAATACTGTTGCGGGGCTGACATTTGAGCGCGGACTGCGTTCTCTTCTTCGTCAAGACCCGGATATTATTATGGTTGGAGAGACAAGAGACGAGGAGACGGCAGCCATTTCAGTACGTGCTGCAATTACGGGTCATCTTGTATTTTCAACACTTCATACAAATGATGCAGTGTCATCCATTATTCGTCTGATTGATATGGGAGTTGAGCCATATATGGTTGCAAACTCACTAGTCGGTCTAGTGGCACAGCGTCTTGTACGTGTTGTCTGTCCTGAGTGTGGTTACTGGGATGAGCCGACAGAGCAGGAAAAAGCTTTTATAGGGCCAAAGATTACGCGCGTGCGCCGCGCACAGGGATGTAACAGCTGCAGCCATACTGGATATGTCGGAAGACGTGCAATCCATGAGATTCTCTGCGTGGACAATCAGATGCGAAGAATGATTACACAGAGAACTCCTATGGAGGAGCTTAGAAGCTATGCAACGCATTATCTTGGCATGGAGTCGCTAACTGATGAGGCTCTTAAGCTTGTAGCGGATGGTACAACTACTGTCGAGGAGCTTAAGAAGGTGGCATACTATATTTAAAGGAGCTGTATATGATAGAAAAAATGATACGTGAGGCAAGAAGCCAGCGTGCCTCTGATATTCATATAAGCGAAGGACAGGCAGTGTATCTTCGCATTGATGGAAAGCTCATAAAGAGTGACTTAGAGCTGTCAGATGAGATGACGCGAAAGCTTATTTTGTCTCTTCTTACAAAAGAAAGACAGGAAAGCATCTGGCGTGGAGAGGATGCAGATTTTGCACTTGAAACATCAGATGGAAACCGTCAGAGAGTCAATGTATTTTGTCAGCAAGGACGCCTCGCGGCAGCAATTCGTCTGCTTAATGCAAAAGTGCCTACACTATCTCAGCTTCATCTGCCGCCAGTGCTTCAAAATCTCGCAAATGAGCCTAGAGGATTAATTTTAGTGACAGGACCTACTGGTTCAGGAAAGTCAACAACGCTTGCGGCAATGGTTGATTATATCAATCATACACGTGCAGATCATATTTTAACGATTGAAGATCCGATTGAATATGTGTACGAACAGGATCAAGCTGTGATTCATCAAAGAGAGGTGGGAAAGGATGTTTGTTCTTTTGCGGGAGCACTTCGCTCTGCACTTCGAGAGGATCCAGATGTTATTCTTGTCGGAGAGATGCGTGATTACGAGACGATTTCAGCAGCTGTTACGGCGGCAGAGACTGGTCATCTTGTGCTGTCAACACTTCATACGACAGGGGCAGCTAAGACAGTAGACCGTATTATAGATGTGTGTCCGGTACAGGCACAAAATCAGATTCGTATTCAGCTGGCAGGCGTATTAAAGGGTGTTGTGACGCAGTGCCTAGTTCCGCTTATAGACGGCGGCCGAATAGCGGCAACAGAAGTTCTGACAGGAACAGATGCAGTGCTAAGTCAGATACGTGAAGGAAAAACGCATCAGCTTGGAAGTGTAATGCAGTCAGGCGCAGCAGCAGGTATGCATACGCTTGACTATGATCTGGCAAAGCTTGTTTCACGTGGGCTGATTGAGAAAAAAACAGCGCTCAAATACGCACAGGATAAAAGAGAGCTGGAGCAGTGTATATTTTAAGCAGCAAATTTAAACGATAAGACAGCTTGGGAGGTTTGATTTTGATCAGAAATATCTTACAGCGAATCAAAGAAAGCAAGGGAGGCTTTACACTGGTAGAGCTTATGGTGACGATGGTGCTTGTTGGCATATTGCTTGGCGCATCGGCAGCAGGCATTTTTTATTACCAGAAGTGGTCGGTATGGCAGCGTCAGGAACACTATGCCCGTACGCTGTTTTTAGCGGCGCAGTCAGGCATGACACAGTATAGCACTGATAAGCATCTTGAGGCGTTTGATAAGGAAGCACAAACCTCTGCACAGGCAATTGTAAGACAAAACAAGCTTTTGGTTCCAATTACTGATGAAAACGGACAAGTGGTAAATGTATCAACGATCTGGAAAAACGATGATGGACAGACCACTTCGAACTTGTACTATGTGACAGGAACGCCAGCTGATTATAAAGCCTACAAAAATGGCAGTGCTGATGCTTCACATACGCTTTTGTATGATATTTTTGATGCTTACCTTTATGACAAAACATTGCTGGCAAATGGCTGTGTGAGTGTGGAGTTTGATGCACGAGACGGACTTGTCTACTCTGTTTTGTATAGTGATCGCGTGGAAGCACTTTCCTACACGGGCTGTACAAGCACGATGGCAAATATTGTAAACCGTTCCAAAGAAAACAGAAAGGGAAGCGGAAGTGACAATTCTACAGGTCTTTGCTTTGGCTATTATGGAGCAGATTCCTTGTCAAAGGCAGCTGATACAGCGACTAAAGTTAAGGTTTTAAATGCATCTTTACATAATGAAGAGACTTTAAATCTAACATGGAAGCTTTCTAAGGGAGAGACGGCAGTTTCCCTGATGAATTATCAGGTTATGATATGCGATGCAAAGACGAATGAGGAGCTTCTTGAGATTTCTTTTAATAACGCATCTTTAAGCGGACAGAAAACAGAAGAAGGTTATTATTACAGTATACCATCTGAGTCGGCAGAGGATGAGTTAAAGGTGGTTGCGGCAGAAGTGACGAGCTTTGCAGGAAAAAAAGAAGAAAAGCTTGGTACATATCCATTTCTTGCATATATAGATGAAGAGCTAAACGTCACGCTCGTGCTTGATGCAGTTGATTTAAGTGCAACACAGGCTGCCTATGAGACATACAGAAGAACAGGCGAGCCAGGTGAGCTTATGAATACGCTTAGTCTGCATCGTTTTGGACTGGAACAATATGGTGTTGATGAAATCAGCTGTATTGTGCAGGGCGGCGGATCAGGCTATCAAATTACAGGGCGCAGACAAAGCAATTCTGAGCTTATGTATTTTGCGCGTGAGGATGGCGAAGATACTGATGAGGACATTGGTACATCGTATGAAATTCAAAACGCAAGACATCTTTACAACATCCGTTTTGCAGAAATGATTACGGATGCAGCTGTCTATGCAGCAGAGGAAGATGAAAAAAGCGAAAATGCATATATCGTTTCAAGAGACTTTGCCTGGGGCTATGAAAAAGAAGATGACGAGAGTGATGAGACATTGCAAGAGTCAGATTCAATTTTGGCGAAGGGAATGGTCTATCAAAATGGACTTCCGGTAAAAGAGGCAGACACAGCATTTCCTATGATTACACAGCTTAGAGAGGGAAGTAGTCTTGGCTCTAAGGACGGCGATGAAGTTTGCACGATTGACTACCTTACATTGTCAGATACAGCAAATATGGGAACAGGAAGTTCAATCCGCTGGTATCCGCAGGGCGATGGCACAGCATTTGTACTGGAAAATTTAGGTACGATTCATGATCTTTGCCTTGATCATGTGTCAGTTACTGGTGATCAGAATACGGCAGCAGTTTGTGCTTACAATGGCGGAACGCTGGAAAATCTGACAGTTGCAGGAAGTATTGAAGCAAAAGATTTTGCAGCTGGTATTTTTGCAACATCACTTCCAATGAAGGAGGAAGATGAGACACTTTCAAAGCTTGTCAATCATGCAAAGGTTACAGCAGACGGGACAGCCGCAGGAATTGTGGCACAGACAAAAGAAAAAGTTTTATTGGAAGATTGTGTTAACACAGGAGTAATAGAGGCAGCTGTGGCAGCAGGAATCACAACAGCAGAATGCGAAAATCTGGTTCTGATGCGCTGTCAGAATTATGCACCGATAATTTCCTCTGACAACGAGTCATATGGCATTACGAGTAATTTAACAGCAAATTTGACTGATTGTGTCGGCGTGAGTGAAAACGTTTATCCAATTGCAGCAGATGCAAATGAAAGTGAAAACTGCCTGTATTTCATATCAGGAGGAGAAAAACTTGAAGATGCGTTGCTAGCTGATATATGTGATATTTCACTTACAATAGGCGAGACAGATGCAAATGGCTCTTACAGAGAGTATCCATTTATGGAAGCATCAGAAGAACAGCTTCAAAATCTGATTAAACATCAGTCGGTAGATGTTCCTGTTTTTCCAGCATCCTCATTTGATATAAAAGAGCAGCGCTGCCCTATCTATACGGCTTTTTTGAATGGCACATGCAAGCTGTCCGATGTGACGCTTACATGGCTTAATGAAGGGACATATAAGTTTGATGTGCTGTACGCAGATGCAGAGGACGGTGTCTGGAAGGAACTTGCCGCAGGTTTGCAGGCAGCAGGCAAGGATGCTGATGATGGTGGTACAGTTTCTGTGAAAGCACCTGACGCAGTAGAGGCAAGTGCGCTCAAAATCATAGTGACAGGTGCGAC
This sequence comes from Anthropogastromicrobium sp., assembly GCF_037349415.1. Lineage (NCBI taxonomy): Bacteria > Bacillati > Bacillota > Clostridia > Lachnospirales > Lachnospiraceae > Anthropogastromicrobium > Anthropogastromicrobium sp. Next base: position 8,592 of record NZ_JAXWCK010000056.1, on the reverse strand, counting down.
AGATGGATGTGACGTGGCACTAGGAAGCATCGAGGCAGCAGGAAGCTGGAACACTGAAGGCGTAAAAGTTGCCTGTGAATCAGATGATTCAAACAATAACGAAGACCAGGAAGACCAAAAAGAAAATACAGATGATAATAAGTCAGAAAAGGAGCAAAAAACACCAGGTATCGGAACTGAGCTGTATGTTTATAAAGAAGATGAACTTACAGAAGAAGATCAGGCGGAAATTTACACAAAGTGGACAGCTTTTGCAGGAAGTTTGTCTGTCTCACCTCTTCTTTTAAATACAGAAGAAGCAAAGACAGATGAGGACAGTGAAAATATACGTATACGTGTATGGGAAAAGCTAAGCAGTGAGTTGACAGATCTTACAGTATTCGATAAGTCAGAGCCAAAGCCTGGTATTCCAGGCGGAATCACATTTACAAAGGAGAACGGATCATGGATGATTCGTTTTTGGCCAGGTCTTTTTGCCGAATACTATGAGTATGAAGCTGAGTATGAAACATATGAAAGAGACAGTAATAATCAGCCTGTTCTGGAAAACAGTCTTTTAAAGTGGATTAAAATTGGAAGTAAGAATGGAGAGATAACAGATAATTTCTTAGAACTGCCAGATGAATTAGAAGGACAAAAGGTTGACGCTGTTGTATTTCATGTAAGAGCCGTCAATAAAGAGGGAACGTCTGAGTGGAGTACTGCGCAGGCGGCAGACGAAAGAATACAGCTGCCAGCTTTGTCATATCATCTGAGGCTTTGCAGCGAAAACACTAGTGTGTCAGATGATAAAGATAAGACAGCCTTGTATGAGATTGTAATTGACAACAAGGATGATTTTACGTCAATTACTGCTGGCGACAGAGAGTTAACAGTGACAGCTGTGTATTCATCAGCCGATTCAGATGAAGAAAAAAGTCAATCATCATCTGTGAAGTTTGGATGGGAAGAGACAGGAAATATTGCAGTTACAAGTGAAGAGGCGATTACTATTAATTGTCGTGTGTCGTGTCAAGGTTATAAGAGCTCTACCTATTCAGAAAAAACATTTGATGTGCTGAGTGCAAATACTGTATGTGAAAACGAAGCGGTATTTGATACTTCATTAAAGCCAGACAGAATGTATTCTGGTTTTAAAAACAAGGATGCATCTTTGTATCAGATTTTGGCAGGTCATGCACAAAAGAAGAAAATGGAGATTCAAACAGCGTTAGAGGCTGTTGATGAAGAGCTTCAGGTACCGGTTCAGTATCAGGCAGCAATAAAGAAATGCAGCACAGACAAGATGGAGCAGATGCATTTTGATACAGCTGATTGTACTGAAATGACAGTTGTTGCATATCCTGTTACCTTAATGTCAGGTCAGGTTGAGCTTGGTCATATTGTGTGTCAGGCAAATGGAAGCGAAAGTTGGAGTGCGTCAGAGCTTCTTGCAGCGCGAGTGACAAATGATGGAGTTTTGGCTGCGCCAGAAGATCCTGCGTTTTCATTAGGTAACAGTCTGATTCAGTCAGGAAAAGTTATGGATGGCTATGCGATTTTAGCAGAAGATGATGGCTACAGACTTTATTATTCACCTCTTTTGAAAAATAGCGCATTAATGCAGCACTCATCATCTGATCAGAGTCTGTACGGTGTTTGGCGCTATGAACTTACTCAAGAAGAAAGCGAAATTACACTTCCTGTATTGATTAGCGTAAATAAAAAGACAACAGATGATGACGAGATTGATGCTTCAAATGGCGCGCTTGTCATGTGGGATGCTGAAAGTGAGAAACCAAAGTATGAGGGTACATCATATGAAGTTAACGTTACAGCTTTATCGAAGACAAACGAGGAGACACTTTTACTATCAAAAGAAGAAATAGCTTCAGATGAAGAAACTTCATATTCGTGTCATGTCAGTGTGCCAGAAGACTGTGTAAGCCTGACTGTGCAGGTAAAAAGAGAAGGCATTACAGACAAAAATGGATTTACAATAAGCAGACCATCAACAAGTACACTTTCTGTGCGTATTAAAGAAGACGAATCAGAGCCAGAGACTGAAACAGAAAGTGAATCTGAAAAGCCATCAGAGACTGAGACAGAAAGTGAGTCTGAATCAGAAAGCGAATCTGAGTCAGAGACACCGCCAGAGCCAGAACCTCTTGCAGCACCAGAGCTTTTTATTTCAGACAAAAAGCAGGAATTTTTGTACCCGATTTTTGATCTGGATGAAAATGGAAACTGGAAAGATTCTGGAAGAAAGGCATCTGCATGGCAGGGAAGCATTTATTTTGATGTGGATGCGAATGAAGAAGGATGTGCAGGCTATAAGATCAATGTGCTGTCACTGCTTAAATCAAGGCAAATGACAAGAGATACACTTTTTTATCGCGATGCCTTTTCCTTTGAAATTGTAAAGGATGACAGTCAGGCAGGTTTTTATGTTCGCAGTATGCTTTCAACAAAGTCAGGCGGCTACACGATGGAGCAAAATGATACACAGGGTGGCCTTATTGGTGTATATGAGATGTATACAGACCGTTCAAATGGTATCTATACATATCTTATTCCATATTATGTTTCATGTGAAAGTAAGCAGGAAAAGGTCCTTGTATATGCATGGCTAAAGCAGACAAACACGACAGATGAAAATGGAGATATTCTTTCTGCCAGGTTTGAAGTGTTTGTGACAGATGGAGCAGCACCGCTTGGAGAGGCTTACATAGCAGACTCAGATTGTGCTGTAATGAGTGTGCAGGCACTTGCAGAGACAACGACTGCAGAGGGTGAACAAAAGCAGTGGTTAGATTCAGATGTGACAAGCCTTTATCGAGATAAAGGTACAGATGAATTTAAAAAGACACAGAAAGAAAAAGAAAAGATGGAGGATACTTTTTCTGATGCCAATGTAGAGCAATGTGACAATACAGGCTTTGCATATTGTTTTGCACAAGGAACTGGAATTAGTGAATATCTTGTTCAAACTATGCAGCAGCGTGTTACAAGGGAAGGAAAACAAACATGCACATATCGTTTGCTTCCTGTTTATTGGAAATATGATGCAGATGGTGTTCAAAAGAGATACAGTGTCTATTTACCAGAAGACGGTTATGCAGTGCCTTATACTGAGCAAGTCAATGGAAACGAGCCATATCTTTTATACGATCTTTCCATTTGCTTTGCATCGATGGATGAGATTGGCATAAGTGATTGGTCAAAGATTAGTGCAAGCGCACATGACGGTGATAATAAGACATTTGTACTTTCAAAAAATACAAGCCTTGGTCGTTTGACAGCGCCAAAGTTTACTGGTTTGGCAGGTGAGAAAGAGAAATCGTATACGCTTTTAGATCAAACTAATCAGCCTGTGTCAGAGATATTGGCAAAGACAAATGAAGTTTCCTGGAGCTTAAACAGCGACTGGGAAAAGGCAGCAGGTTTTGATGCGACAATTTTCTTTAATTGTCAAGATGGTCAGACAAAAGAGATTACCTTTTATTGGAGGGCAGAGGATTGGATAAAGGATCCTGCTGCATGGGAAGCATCATATGGAAGCAGTTTGTTGGAAAAACTGACAGTTTGTGAAGCAAAAGAGGAAGAAACTACTGAGGAAAAAACAGAAGAAAAATCGACAGAAGAAAGCTCTACAGAAGAAAGTTCTATCGAGGAAGCTTCAAGTGAGAAGGCAACAACAGAAAGTGCGTCTAGTGAGCCTTCCACAACTATAGAGGCGACTTCTAAAGAAAGCATATCCTCAGAAGAAACAACGCAGACACAAGAGCAGGAAAGTACAACACCACTGCAAACGCCAGAAGCGACAACACTTTTGCCATCATCAGAAACAGTGCCGACGTCTGCAGCAGAAAGCACAACGCTAGAACAAGTTATAGAAACGCCGATGCAGCAGTCAGAAACATCACTGCCAGAGATACAGCAGACGATGGAGGAGGAATCACCAGCACCAGTGCAAGAGGCAAAGATTGAGCGAAAGAATGTCATTTTGCGCGCAGCAGCACCAAGCTTAAAATCGTTTTTATTCGAAGTAAAAGCTGTACTTACGATAACATCCACTGTTCTTACAGACGGAAGTACACAATATCAGTTTACACTGACAGTTCCAAAAGAAGTACCAGACAAGTATACAGATGCAGAACAAAATAAACTGCAGCTGATGCAGCTTGATCATGTGGAGACAGCAGTTGTACTGCAGGATGAGGACAGCCCATATTATGGACAGATTGATGTAGAAATAATTAGCGAGTAAATTAGAAAAAGCTCCCCTAGCTTCAAAATAAGCTAGGGGAGCTTTTTCTAATTTTACTTTGTTTTTTCCTGAATTTTAGCATGTTCGCGCTCGGCATGCTCTGTCTGGCGTTCCATTTTCAGCTCCCAATGGATCAGGAATGTTAAAAGCGCACGCAGTACAATTACGGCTCCAAGAATACTCAGTTCCTCAATTGTATGGGAGACAACTGTTTTTAAAATCTCGCCTGCCATTTTAAATTCCAGAGACAGCGCCAGTGTTTCAGCCAGATCAATCTTTACTCTTGTATCATCGGAATTGAGACCGGAACGTATAAATTTGATAAATGATTTTATCGTTCCATAGGCGACAATAAAGACGCCGATCAGTTCTAGGATGGGAACAAGATATGAGATGACCACTTCAAGAATAAAATCAAGAAATTCTGCCGACATAAAAAAATCCTCCTGTGTATACTTAACATCCATCATAGTATACATAGGAGGAAATAGCAAATGATTTTTTATTCAAAATGAACATCAATTACCATGACTTCGCTATTTGTTCCAACACGCATGTCGGGTCCGTAGACACCAATGCCGGAAGTGACAAAGCTGTACATGCTGTCAATCATTTTCATGCCCCAGTAATTTTCCCACACAAACGGTTGAACAATCGTCAGTGGGAAAAACTGGCCGGCATGTGTGTGACCAGAAAGAACTATATCAACACCGTGCGCATTGTAATCAGACAGATGATCAGGTTCATGGCTTATCACAAAAAGCGGCATAGATGGATCAAGATTCTTTGTGAGTTCATCAAGAGAAGCACGTTTTTTTGTTCCATTTCCGGTGCGTTTTTCATCAAGACGTCCAGTAAGATAAAAGCTGTTGTCTATTATTGCTGTCTCATCCTCAAGCACGCTAATATTACTTTTTTTAAGAAATTCATACATGCGCGGATCGCGCGGTGCATTTTTTGAAGAAATTGGAAAACCGGCAATCAATGTCTCTGTCACATCATGGTTTCCAAATACGGCATATGTTCCGTAAGTGCTGTTTATCTGTGACAGGAGCATTTCGAGGCGCTCTGGATTATCAAGAGCATCGAAGTTATTATCAAAAATATCTCCTGCAATAACAACAATATCAGCATTCTCGGAATTAATTGCAGCAACCATGTCCTCAATCTGGGAGCAGCCAACACTGTAGCCAAGATGAAAATCTCCAAGTAAAATCATTCGTAAATCTGTCAGATTGCCGGCACTTTTTTGAATAGTGGCTTTATAGTGGGCGGTAGTCAGCATCTTTGCGTGAAAGCATCCATATACGGTAAAGCTGATACTAAGTAAAATGACAAGAAAGCCAAGTATAGTGCGAAGAAATACAGAAGACAAAAGATGCTTGCTTGATTTTATATAACGTGAAGCAAGCTTTAGAAGCAGCAAAAAAAGATCAGCTGTGAGAATAAAGAAAATCAGATAAATTAAGAAGCCAATCCAATAATTGCTGAATCGCAAAATCAAGAGCTGATAATCATTTTCAGGAAGAAATTTCCCTAAAAAAATGCTGGCAGCAAAGATTAATATTAGTCCGCACACAATAATGTTAAAGGCGCGGCGCTTTGGAAGATATATCTTTTTTGTCCATCTGCAAAATGACCACATAACGTAGCAGCAGAGGGTTATATAGACAGTTAGCATGAACCATTTCAGCATAGGCGTTACCTTAACCTTTTTTGAGTGATCGTGTTGTGCCGCCATCCTCGAAAGTCACTGGAAGAAGTGTCAGGCTAGGGATCATAGAACGATCCTTTGTTGTGATAATTTCTACACATTTTGCGGCAAGCTGCGGCAGTGGTTGGCACATTGAGGAGACAAAAAGATCTTCTTTTAACCCACCAAATTTGCGGATACCGTCAAAACCAATAAGCTGTACATCTTCTGGGACACGGTATCCTTCCTTTTGCAAAAGCTTCTTGAATAGATAACCGTGATAATCTGTATGACAGAAAACTCCGTCAAAGGAAAGAGAGCCATCTGATTTTTTATGCTTATCAATAAATTGCTTCATCATATCAATGAAATTATCACAATCTTCCATGTCAAGAAAGTCGGGAGTTATATGAAATTTTTTGCAGGCAGCCAAATAGCCATCTTTTCGCTTGTCAGATTCTCCAGGAAAGATAGAATGAAAACGAATGTATACTGGATGGCGACAGCCAAGCTCAAGCAGCTTTTCAATAGCCATCATGCTGCCATTATAATTATCTGACCCAACTCGAGGAATGTTGCGATTTTTAAAGAAGCGGTCGAAGACAACAATCGGAATATCAGGATTGATAAAATTTCCAATATCTGAGTAGGTCAGTGCAACAATTCCGTCAACTTTGTTTTGCGTTGCCAGATTTAAATAAGTAATCTCCTTTTCAGGAATACCATCTGAGCAGCAAAGCATTGTTTTTAAGCCTTTTTTATATAAGGCATCCTCAATGTAATCGGTAAAGGCAGCAAAAAAAGGATTCAGCATGTTGGGAATAATCACGGCAACTAGTCCTGTTTTTTTTGTTTTTAATCCTCGTGCATAGGTATTTATTTCATAGTGGAGGCTGGCAATGGCAGCTTCCACTTTCTTTTTATATTCCTCGCGCACAGTAATTCCGTTAATAACTTTAGATACGGTGCCAAGTGAAACTCCAGCCTCCTTAGCAACGTCTTTCATAGTGGGCGCGTTTGTTTTTGTCATAAAGATCCTCCTGAAACAAGATATTAATGAATAGTATATCATAATTTATTTATAAATAGTATACCACAAAAATATGAAACGTTATATTGTTACATACGCACAAAAGCAAGACGATAAAATTGAATATACTGCATATAAATGAGAAAAATACAAGGAAAATAGTTGGCAATATGAAAAAACATAACTATAATAAAAATGCAAACATGAAACGTTTCAAGTAACACTCAAAGTAAAAGAAAGAAGGGAAGAGCATGAAGAAGGCAAAACAAGGAGCAGTGCCTGTTCCGAAGAAAAATCTGTGGAAGCAAATCGCAAAGCATTGGGAGTTTTATGTGCTGCTGCTTCCAGGCATCATTCTGACAATTATTTTTAAATATGTTCCAATGTATGGTGTACAGATTGCTTTCCGTGATTACAATCCAGTTGGAGGCTTTTTTGGAAGTCCGTGGGTAGGATTGAAATGGTTTGAGCGTTTCTTTAATAATTATAACAGTATGCGAATGATTAAAAATACGGTAGTGTTGAGTCTTTACAGTATTTTGTGGACATTTCCAATTCCGATCATACTGGCACTTTTAATCAATCAGGTGAAGTGGAAAAAGTTCCAGCGTGTTTCGCAGACGATACTCTATGCACCTCATTTTATTTCAACAATGATCCTGTGTGGTATGCTTCGTATTTTCCTTTCTCCATATGGAGGACTGATCAGTACAATCATTCAGGCATTCGGCGGAAAAGCAACTAACTTAATTGACTCTGCAACTGCATTTCGTACCATCTACATTTCATCTAGTGTATGGCAGGACGCAGGTTGGGGAACAATCATTTACATTGCAACATTATCAAGCGTAGATGCGTCACTGCATGAAGCTGCAAGAGTGGATGGTGCGACACCGCTTCAGAGAATCTTCTATATTGACATTCCTGAACTTATACCTGTTATTGTAATTCAGCTGATTATGTCGTTTGGAAACTTGATGAATGTCGGATTTGAAAAGGCATATCTGCTTCAGACAAGCTTAAACAAGGCAACATCAGAAATTATCGCAACTTATGTATATGAGCAGGGTCTTTTGAAGGCAATGTACAGTTTTTCAACAGCAGTTGGATTGTTTAATACTGTTGTTAATATAGTGTTGCTGGTTGTGGTGAATACAGTATGTAAACGCCTGTCAGATGTGAGCTTTATTTAAAAGGGGGAATAAGATATGGCAAGCAATATGAAAATAAAAAAGAAATCTTCCGAGAAGACATTTGACATTATCAATGGTGCGTTTTTATTGATTCTTGTTATTTTAGTAGCGTATCCGCTGTATTATGTATTAATTGCGTCAATCTCTGATCCATATGAGGTTTATGCGAGAAAAACATTCTTATTGCCTTCGAAGATCACATTTGAGGGTTACAAGAGAGTATTTAAAGAAAACTCAATTGCAGGCGGCTATCTGAATAGTATTTATTATACTGTTCTTGGAACAGTAGTATCTGTTGCACTTGTATTGACGACAGGTTATTGTATGTCAAAAAAGACGATTCCATTTCGACGCGCAATCATGATCTTCTATGTTATAAAATTTTTAGGCGAAAACCCAGGGGCTTGCCCCTGGGATGAAGCCAAGA